>SLMJ01000247.1 GCA_007133615.1 Thermomicrobiaceae bacterium
TGCCGTCAGCGTACCGGCATCGGTGCCACTCCAGCGGGCGATTACCTCACTTGCGCGGTCCGCGATTTCCGAGATGAGCCATTCCTGCCTGAGCGCCTCGGCGGCCAGGTTGGCGACCGGCTCAGTGGTCTGGCCGGTTCCGTACACCGTAAGTGGACCCGACAGGTTGATGACCCGGGTCAGGTTGTACCGTTCGTGCAGGTCTGCCATTCGGTCCCCTCGCCTTTCCTGCTGGTTGAGCATCGCTCAGGCAGGATAACAGGAGAACCGGCAGCCCGGATACGGTTTCCCGTCAATTAACCGGACACGACACGCTCGCTCGTGACGGTATTCGGCACCGGACCGCCTTGTTCGTAGGCGGAGATGTTCTCCAGCGTCGTATTCGCGATCGTTGTCAGGGCCTCTTCCGTGAAGAACGCCTGGTGCCCGGTGATCACAACGTTCGGGAATGTCAGCAGGCGGGCGAACACGTCGTCGCGAATTACCTGGTCGGAAAGATCCTGGAAGAACAGGTTCTCTTCTTCCTCGTAGACATCCAGCCCCAGGAAGCCGATCTTCTCGTTTTTCAGACCTTCGATAACGGCCGCCGTATCGAGCAGCGCTCCTCGACTGGTGTTGATGAGCATGACACCGGGTTTCATCTCGTTGATCGCCCGTTCATTGATCATGTAGCGACTCTCCTGAGTCAAGGGACAGTGTAATGAGATGATGTCGGATTCAGCGAAGAGCTCATCGAGCTCGACGTACCGGAGACCTTTGCTGATCAGTTCGTCATTGGGGTATGGATCCGTCGCAATGACCTCACATCCCATCCCAAGCAGGATTTCCGCGGTGGCCGCTCCGATCTGCCCGGTCCCGACAAGCCCCGCCGTCTTGCCACGGAGCACGAACCCCATCAGGCCATCGAGCGCGAAGTTCCCCTCCCGAACCCGGTTGTAGGCCCGGTTGATCCGACGATTAAGCGTCATGATCAACCCGATTGTGTGCTCGGCGACTGCGTAGGGTGAATACGCCGGTACTCTGGCAACCGTCAGCCCGAGTTCATCGGCGACCGCAAGATCCACATTGTTGAAACCCGCTGAACGCAACGCGATCATCTTCGTTCCGTTCTCCGCGAGATGATGAAGAACGTCTGCGTTCAGGTGGTCGTTGACGAATGCGCAGACCACGTCATAGCCTTCGGCAAGGGGCATTGTCTGTGCGGTCAAACGAGGTTCGAAGTAATCAATCGCGTGGCCGTGGGATTGATTGGCGGTTTCGAGAAATCGCCGGTCATAACCCTTTGTGCTGAAAACGGCAATGTTCATCAGGGGCCTCCTTGGTTCGGTATCGGCGTCGATACTCCTGATCATATCCAAATTAGAGAGGTGCACCGTCACCGCGAAGTCTGGCCGTTGTCACAGCTTGTTACGAGTTTGTTAGATAATTCACACGGATGTTGCTCCAGCATAGCGCGCTGTCGATTAAGCTCATTTCAACGTGATCGAAACGAGCGCTAACGCGAACGAGCAGACACGAACGGGACCTGAGAGATCAATTCATCGCTTCCAACCGGAAGCAAACGCACGATAGGGGAGCGTTATGACTGCACGAATTCGACCAATCCATGTGATTCTGGTCGCAGCTATTGTGGCACTTATGAGTGTCAGGTACTTCACCGAGATCGATGTTCCGGGCTGGCTCTTCTTTGGCCTGGGTGCAGCAGTAATTATCGGCGCAATCGCTAACTCGTATTACGACTATCGCAAGGCTCAGAAGGGTGAAGAGCCGGCGCCAGCTTCGACAGATGTTGTCGAAGACCCGAAGTTCACCAGTTTCCTGTTTGGCGATCTTCGAACCGCTCCGATGTGGCTGATCGCACGTGTCTATCTCGGTATTCAGTGGCTCGATGCTGGCTGGGGCAAAGTTACCAGCGAAGCGTGGATGGATAGCGGCGTAGCAGTCCAGGGGTACTGGGAGCGCGCAGTTGCAATCCCCGAAGAAGGAAACCCGGCGATCAGCTACGACTGGTACCGCGACTTCCTGACTTTCATGCTCGAGCGAGAGTGGTACACATGGTTCGCCCCGATCATCGCCGTGAGTGAAGTCCTGGTTGGGGTAGCGCTGATTCTCGGAGTTCTGACGGGTGTTGCGGCCTTCGGTGGACTGATGATGAACGTCTCGTTCATGCTGGCTGGCACCGCATCGACCAACCCGGTACTCGGCGCCCTGGCGATCCTGATCATCCTGGGCTGGAAAGTTGCCGGACACTGGGGATTCGATCGGTTCCTGCTCCCGGCGCTGGGCGCCCCCTGGAGCCCGGGCTACCTGCTCCGGCGGGATCGCGAGGAAGCAGCCGCAGCCGAGAGTGCACAGAACAAGGCACACGCAAGCTAGACGAACTAGTCCAATACCCCCTCACATGTGGCACAGGGAGACCCCGGAAACGGGGTCTCTTTGTTGTTTGATCTGGTGCCGAATCAACACCTGCCAGAGGAAAAATGTCATCTCGACCGGAGTGAGGCGCTCAATCGAGAACATCGACGAAGACCAGAGCCTCAAGCGCCTCACGTAGCGGAGTGATCCGAGGGCTTACGCGGAATCCCGCCCGACTCTCGGATTTCTCCATTCCGCGCGACGTCTCACCGATTTGCCTTCGTCAGTTGGGTTGGTTTGGACGTCGCGCTCCAGTCGAAATGACAGACATCGTGGGCGGACGTCCTCTCGAACTTCACTCCCTACAAGTACACGCCGGATTCAAGTGCTTCTAGCGCAGCCCTCGAACGATCCGCGCGTTGTACACGAATCGCATCACGAGGGGTCAGGCCGCCGAGGTACCGGTTGGAGGAGCGCAGCCACGTGTGGCCAGCTTCCCGGGACTCAAACACACGGTCCAGATCGTCTGCGAGTTCGAGCAATTCATCAAATGTATGCCGAGCGTCACGCTGTGGGTAGGCTTCAGCCGTCCGCCAGCGAATCAGCGTGCGTTTCGATACCCCAAGAGCCATGGAGAGATCTTCGTCTGTGAGACCAGGTTGTCTGTTTAGTTGATCCAGAGCCTGACGGGAGTGAAGTCTGCAATGGTCATTGTCGAGATCGCCAGGAACGTTTGGGAATTATTCTGGCTTCCAGAATTGCGATGCCAGTAAACCCTGGAGCTCTTCCCGGCGCCAGCACTCGGCTGGCGCCGGGGTAATTACGCCTGCCGGTACTTTCCGTTTCGCGCATTCGATAGCGCCTCACTCAAACGGAGCAATTCCTGCATCTTGCGCTGGTTATAGCGGGATGGAGTCTGAACGCCCTGTCGCCAGTTGCGAACCGTTTCGGTGTCCACCCCGCAATGTGTCGCCAGATACGCGTCCGAATAATTGAAGGTCTGCTGTACCTCGGAAACCGTTGTTTCCGGCCGAAGCCGCAGATGAGTTCTCAGCAACGCTGAACCTCCAGTTCATTTCATAACATCGACTTGCCACTTCCCCCTGCAACAACGGGGGCCGGAGGTTAACGCATGCGCCGGGCCACTGGTTACGCGCCAGCAAGCGCCTGGTCGAAATCGGCGATCAGATCGTTGATACCTTCGACGCCGACCGAGACTCGCACCAGGTTTCGACCCGCCCACGGGAGTACCAGTGTCGCGACATCACCCAGGCTGACTGCGCGAAGCGCGAGTTGCAATCGCCCGGCGAATCGCTGGCAGGCCACTTCTCCCCCGGAGAGTTCGATCGACAGCATCCCGCCGAACCGGTCGTCGGTCAGTGAGGAACACAGTTTGTGTCCAGGATGGTCTGAAAGCCCCGGGTACATCACTCGCTGAACGCCCGCGTGCTGGTGAAGATGCCGGGCGAGCGCAGAGGCGTTTTCGCAATGTCGGTCCATGCGAAGATGCAGTGTCTTCGTTCCGCGGATCAGGAGCCAGGCGTTGAAGGGGCTGATCGGTGAGCCGTAGCGGGCAATGAAGCGCCGCATGGGCCGGATCATTTCGTCCGGTCCGGCCGCGACACCCGCCACGGCATCTCCGTGCCCGGAAATGTACTTGGTCGCCGAGTGCAGGACGATGTCTGCCCCGTGCTCCAGCGGTCGCAGCAGGTACGGGGTCGCGAAGGTGTTGTCGACGATCAGGCGGGCACGAGCATCGCGGGTGATCTTCCCGAGCGCGGGCAGGTCGGCGACGGCGAGATCTGGATTCGAGAGGAACTCGGTCAGAATGGCCCCGGTTTCCGGCCGGATCGCGTTGCTGACGGCATCGAGATCGGTGATATCGACCATGTCGACATCGATCCCCAGCCGGGGAAGCTCGCTGGTAATGAAATCCTGGCTGATCGGGTAGATCGCGTCTGAGCAGACAAGGTGATCACCGGGATTCAGAGTCGTAAGCAACGCAGCTGAGATGACGCCCATCCCGGATGCCGAGGCGACCGCTGACTCGGCACCTTCCAGCGCCGCGATTTTGGCTTCGATCACCGCGGTCGTCGGGTTGCCTTCCCTGGTGTAGAAGTACCCCTGTGGCTGACCACTCGGCTGTTTGACCTGCTCGGAGGCATCGGGAAGCGCGAAGGTTGCGGTCTGGTAGATCGGCGTGTTCTGAGCGCCGGTGGTCGGGTCCGGTCCCTCACCGGCGTGAATGGCGATTGTGCCGAGGTCGAACAGCTTCGATGATTCAGCCATGGATGTACCCCTGATCACAGGTGGAGCAAATCGATCAGACCGGAGAATCATGCGCGGCGAGGTGGGAGGTGGTCAAGTGGATTCACATTCGTTTCGTAGGGGCCGACGCCCCTGTCGGCCCGGTGCGGGTACGCCGAACGCGGTCCCACAGGGGCGTGGGACCCTACACCGTGGTGCAATCGCGAAGGGGCGTGGGACCAGACATTCGTTTCGTCGGGGTCGACGTCCCCGTCAATCAAACGTCCGGCGAGGTTCGACCTGCGGAGAGCCGGGTCGCGGTGACCGGGCTGGACGTGCGCGCTCTGGCGCCGACTCGCGTTCCGGTGTCTGGTCTGGTTGCTCCTGTGTTTCAGGCTCTTCATCCTCGCGATTCTTCGTTCGTAGCGGGATCTCCGGCAGGAAGAACATCAGGACCAGTCCGATGACCATAATGACGGCGCCGACCAGATAGAGATCGGTGACCGCAACCGCGAGACTCTGCTGCACGGCCTCGGACAGTCCTGTCGGGATCTCCGATGCGATCAACCCGTTGGCAGCCTCCCCCTGTTCGGCCTGGCTGAGCAGTTCCAGCGGGTTCGCGTACTCTGCAGCCTGCTCGGAGCTGACCTCGTTGCCGAGTTCGCCACTCAGCGCGCTTTCGTAGGCGTTCTGGTACTGGTTCAGCATCACCGATCCGAGCGCGGCCACACCCAGTGCCCCGCCGATCTGCTTGAAGAACTGTGCACTGGCGGTGACGGAGCCAAGATCCTTGATCGAAAATGCGTTCTGGGCGACGATCGTGAACAGCTGCATCATCATGCCGATCCCGATACCGGTGATGATGACGTTTCGGAGCACTTCGGCTGTGGTCACCGTAGCGTCCATGCTTGCCATCAGGAACATCCCGGACCCAGCCAGCACGAAGCCGGTGATCGCCATCAGCTTGTAGCGGCCAAGCCTGGAAAGCGCCTGCCCGCCGATGATGCTGGCAATGACCAACCCGAGCATCATGGGCGTAATCAGCATGCCCGAGCGCGTTGCGCTATGTCCCAGGACACCCTGCAGGAACAGGGGCATGTACATGATCGTGCTGAACATCCCGAGTGCGGTAAGGAACGAGCCGAGCATAGATATCGTGTAGATCCTGTTAGCGAAGAAGCGGGGATTGAGAATCGGACTTTCGGCCCGGAGCTCAACCAGGATAAACGCGCCGATCCCGAGAATGGCAACACCGAGCAGTCCAAGAATCGTCGGCGATGTCCAGGCGTGTTCCTGTCCCGCCCAGGAGAGCGCCAGCATCAACGGGATCGCCGCCAGCGCCAGCAGCGCGACGCCGGACCAGTCGATCTTGCGTTGCTCACCGCTCGCCGCACTCGGCAACGTCAGGCTGGCAGCAATAATCGCGATCACGCCGATCGGCAGGTTCACGTAGAAAATCCAGCGCCAGCCGAGCGAGTCCGTCAGGAATCCTCCGAGCGTCGGTCCGACCACCGTCGCCAGGCCGAATGTCGCGAAGAGTGCTCCCTGCCATTTACCGCGTTCGGAAGGCGGGAAGATGTCCCCGACGATCGCGATGGCGATGGGAATGATCGCTCCGGCGCCGAGACCCTGCAATGCCCGGAATGCGATGAGCTGGTTCATGTCCTGCGCCATCCCGGCCAGGACGGCGCCGACCATGAAA
>SLMJ01000184.1 GCA_007133615.1 Thermomicrobiaceae bacterium
ACCATCGAGTAGTAATCGACGGGAATGCCGAGCAAACCCTCCATCGCACCTTTGAGTGCCATGAGACCCGGATCCTGATTACCGGGAGCAAGTTCCGGGTACTGCTGTGCATATCCGTACAGCCACTTCAGCATCCCGGTGTAGGTATCTGTGCCCAGGACCTCTGCAAGATCATCGGAAAGCGGCACATCACCCAGGTTTCGGGGAACACCGAACAGCGCGACGTGTCCGGTCTCGATATCGATCGACACGACCATCATGACGTCGGTCCGAACACCTTCGCGATCTTCCGCAGCATCGGACCCGGCAAGCAACACGGTCAGCCGGCCACGTTCCTGCCAGCTTAGTGAATCGATGTCGATCTCATCTTCATCATCGTCTTCGGGGACGGGAGTTGGATCCGGATCGGCCGTTGGAGTCGGCGTTTCGGCGGCCCCGGTACCGTCCTCATCGTCAACATCGATCGCGGTGCACGCCGCGAACGCGAAGAGTGAGATCAGAATCGCAATTAACCGCAGGTTTGCACGCATCATGGTCTCGCATCCCGAATACTGTAGCCGGTGTGTCACGTGAGTCATGGAGACCGCACTGGCTTGCTGAAAAACGAACGTCTGGGCTTCGCTGCAATTATGAACACATGCTGGAGTGCTCATCAACGAACCGCGAACTCACTGCCATCACTGTCAGCACGGTCCACCAATGGCTCGATCTGATTCACTGTCGTCCTGGAGATACTGGTCCGGGTGTTCGAGTGCGGTCTGTACTGTCTGTTGAATCAACTCGATGTTCGGGAGGTTATGCCCCTCGGTGGACTCTCCGGCCACGAAGTCCGGCGGGACAAACCCGATCGAAACAATCTGGTCCATCAGCACGATGTCCCGCAGCATGACCATGTCCGGCAGCATTTCCATTGGAATGTTCGTCTCCACGTTCTCCCGAATCGGATCCATAAGATCCGGGAAGATCCGCAGGAGTGTCCTCATACCGGCCTCTTCAGTCATCGACGCAACGAGGCAGCGCTGTCGGTGCATGCGGTCATAGTCGCTACTGCCCTCGCGATTACGGACGTATACCAGTGCTTCCTCACCGCTGAGTTGCTGCTCACCGGCCGGAATGTCATACACGCGCCAGTCCCCCTCACCATCCGGAGGCGACATCCGAAGATGCATCCGTTCTTCCAGATTGACGGAGACACCCCCGAAGGCATCGACCAGATCGACAAATCCCGCCATGTCCACCATCGCGTGGTAGTCGATGGGAATGCCGAGCATCTCTTCAGCGGCACCTTCCAGCGCGTAGAGTCCGGGGTCACCACCATCCGGCGCGAGTTGCGGATAGTTCTGGGCATGACCGTAGAGGCTGCTAATCATTTCCGGAAACTGCTGGATACCCATCTCCGCCGCGATTGATTCAGGAAGCGGGACATCGCCGTAGTTTCTCGGGATACTGAACAGCGCAGATTCCCCGGTTTCCAGATTCAGCGAGGCAACGAGAATTGCATCGACTCGGGCACCTGAGCGATCAGCCGCGGCATCTGACCCGGCAAGCAACACCGTCAACCGTCCACGATCGTGCCAGTCAGTTCCGGCGAAGTCCGGGTCTGGCTCCGGTGTAGGAGTCGGCTCTGGAGTTGGAGTTGGTTCTGGAGTCGCAGTTGGCTCCGGGGTTTCTCCCGGTTCGGGCGTCGGCTCCGGAGTAGGCGTTGGTTCCGGGTTTGCCGTCGGTTCAGGCGTCGCGGTTGGAACAGCTTCCTCGACCTCGCTGAGTAACTCCTCTGTCGAAAAGACGTCGGTAATCAGTTCGTGTGAGAGATAGGTGTAGTAGCCAAGCACAGCGTGCGGTGCTGTCGTAAACGCCAGCATCAGGACAAGCGCCAGGGCGACGACACCTTGTTTCCATCCAGAGGAAGCCGGTGATGCGTTGTAGGTCCGGGTCGACCAGTATGCATCAAGCACGGAGCCAATCCGAAACAGCAGGAACAATGCATTGACGATGAACACCGTGATCAGAATCCGCGGCTGTACGAGGTAGGAGAGGATCGTGCTCAGACCCTGCTGGTAATAGTAGAGCCCGATTCCCACAAGTACGAGACTGACCAGGATCATGGCTACGCCACGCCACCAGAGTCCGGCGGCAATCTGGCCGGCACCCGGGATCAGCGCAGAGAGCAGCGCGAAGCCCAGGCGCTTTTCCTGACTTCGTTCCGGCTCTGGCACCGGCTGACCATCCGGCCCCGGTTCAACTGGTTGTGTCTCGTAACTTCGCATTTACTGTTGCTCCGCTCCATTCGCGAACGCTTTAACTTGAACAAGAGCGGTCGCCTCATCGTCGAGGTATCACCCGTCCTGCATGTCACGACGCAGGACAGGCCGAAAATGTTTCAGATTCTTCAGAGATCCGGTAACCCTGCGGTTGCCTAGCGCACCCGGCGAATCTCCGGGCGCCCATCTGGATGAATAAAGATCACCTCTCGTCGTTCCCCGCCAAATCCGATCAGAAACAGCCAGGGGATCAGCCAGAAGCCCGCAGTTATGAACGTGAAGAAGCCGTGCAATGCATGTGAAACTGGTCGTCCGCGGATGATCAAGGCACACGTCTCACTGTAAAACTCGAGTCGCCAGCCCCGGCTGGACAGCCGGTATTCCAGAATCTCGTCAAGTCGCCTGTGTCGCTCCTGCAGCGGAAGCGGTTGCGCTCGGGTGGACTCGGGCTGCTGCATCACGTCTGCTCCGTGTGAATCAGGCAGGTCAGGGCTTCAACTTCTGAACAGCAATGTTTCCCGCGTCGTCAATAGCGATCAGCTCGCGGGATTCGCCAGCGAAGTTGTGCATAATCGCCCACGGAATCAGCCAGATACCGACGGTCACCAGCGTCAGAAGCAGGTGAAGGATGTGATTCACCGGCCTGCCAGTCACGATGACCGCGCTGAGGTCACTCTGGGATTCCAGACGTCGATTGCCCTTTGCCAGCTGCCGGGTGATCTCCTGTGCCAGAAGTTCCCGCCGTTGCTCGAACGACAACCGAACCGGTGGCGTCGCTGGCTGCCCTGCGACTGTTCCGTCCATCCGAATCCTGATCGCTTTCGTTGCTTACCTGTTCGTTGCGCATATTGTACGCCAGCAGTCAATTGGTATTTCCCACCTCGAACGAGCAACGCAATCTGTCACGATCGTCACCAACGTTGATGCCGGCAACCACATGTGATTGCCGGCATATTCCGAGCGCCTTCACCTGCCCTAGTCAGCGATCGAAACGACTTCTCGTTCTGGTTGGGTCACACGTCGGCGCGGTTTGTCTCCTCGAATCTGGGATCGGTTGCGCGCATACGCTTTCCCGATCTGCTTCATCAGGTGTGGCCCCTCGAAGATCATTCCGGTGATCAGTTGCAGCAGGTCCGCTCCGGCCCGGAACTTCTCCATTGCATCCTCAGCCGTCATGATCCCGCCGCAGCCGATGATCGTCAGATCGTCGCCATAGTGCTGGCGAGTCCGCCGGATGAGTTCGGTCGAAGGATCGCGGCAGGGCAACCCGCTCAATCCACCGGCATAGTCGGCTGGCGCCTCATCGCGATACCGCAGCGAATCGTAGTCCTTGTTCAGGTTTCCAATGACCACGCCGTCCAGGCCGTACTCCACGACGATGTCCGTGATCTCCTGAAACTCTGGCCAGGAGACGCTGATCGGCATCTTGGCGTAGACCGGCTTGTCATGCTTGATAGCCATCAGGCGCTCCAGCAACGGACGGAGTGCGTCCGGCTCGGCAAAACTCTCCCCACCATGGACGTTCGGGCAGGAGATATTGATCGTGTAGAAGTCGCCGATATTTGTGTCGACCAGTTTCTGCAGCGACGTAGCGTAGTCTTCGATGCCTTCTTCCAGCCCAACGGCCAGGTCATCGTTCGTCCGTGCAATGCTCACACCGAGGACAAAGCCCGGCTCCCGGGACGTCCGGCGCATCTTCTCAATGAACGCGTCAACGCCCTTGTTCTTCAGACCTTTACTGACCACGAGCGCCTCAGACTGGATGCACCGTCGCAGCCGGGGCGGATCATTACCGGCACACGGTCTCGCGGTTATTGAGCCGATCTCATCAGCGCCGAATCCAACCGACGGCAGGATACGGGTCAGACGACCGTTATAGTCGAACCCGGCTGCGAGCCCGACCGGCGTGTGATAGCGGATGCCATCGACCGTCTTGGAGATATCCGGTCCGTCGTAGCGATAGAACATACCGATCAGACCGCGAGTCAGGGTAAACCGCCCGAGGAGCTCGCCTCCGCTGACGAAGACGTCGTGGATCAGTTCCGGATCGAACTTGAAAAGAATCGGCTTCAGAACGCGTTTGTAGAGCGTTTTCATTACCACCATCGTGGGATCCTCCGGTTCTGGATGGTTCTGGGCGTTCCTGAAACGTTTCAGCAGTGGCACGCTGAAACATCTCACACACAATGGTATCCGGACTCGGGTTAAGTGCTGGTTACGCAGTGCGGGAGGATGTCACAGAAGTGTGACGGAATGTTGGGGAGTCGGGACTCCACGGCTATACACACACGAATCAGTTCCCCGGACAATGGGTATTGAAACCTGTTCGCACCGATCGAGTCCGGATACGCACATGACACGGCGCCACATACTCATTCTGTTGACGATCGGGATCGCACTGACACTGCAGTTCCTGGTACCGATCCTTCAATACCCCAATGATGGTGCGAACCGCTGGGGATGGCAGATGTATTCTCGCGAGAATCCGAATCCCGACATCTACGCCATCGACAATACCGGCCAGCGGGACGAGGTCGATCTCGCCGACCATCTCTTTCATCGGCGCGGGGAAATCCGGATAGATGACCACTTGCTGGTTCAGCTGTGCGACCGGATTGACAAGGTGAAGGCACTTGAGCTCGTGCGCGAAGCGGACGATGAGGTGGTGGTGCATCAGTGTCCAGGCTGACGGGGTTCCTTGATCAACGAGTGGACGGCCGGATGATCGGGGTGGCCCGTATCATTCTCGGGATCGCCGCGGCGTTCAAAGGTCTCCTTATGTTGGCGCTGGTGAACGCGTACAACACCGATTATGTTGTCGAACTCTCGTATACAAACTGGAAACTCTCGTTTCCCGCCGGAACCTTCGGGTTAGCAGTAAGCCTGTTCTGGATCATATTCGCCATCTTCTTCACGATCGGGTTCGGCGCCCGGCTGTCTGGGGCGCTACTGGCATTCTCGATTGTGCTGGTACTTGGTATCGATCAGCAGTTCTACAGCAATCACCTGTACTTATTGCTGACTCTGGTCGTGCTCCTGACGCTTGCTGGACCAGGCGTGCGTTACAGCGTAGACAACCGCCGTGCGCCAGGCGACGGAGCAGTTCCGCGCTGGGCAGTGACGTTGATCATGCTGCAACTCACCAGCGTATACGGATTTGCAGCAATTACGAAACTCAACGATGGATTTCTCTCTGGCCGCGTCATGGAACGAGCGTTCGACCCGGCAATGCTGGAGCGAGTCGAAACACTTATCTCACTTGAGACACTGGCACTGTTGGCGATTGCTACGGAGTTGTTTCTGGCGGTCGCATTCTGGCATCAGCGCCTGCAGCTGGTTGCATTACCAGTGGCGGCGGGCTTCCACATCGCCAATGTTGTCATCATGGGGAGCGGTAGCCGGTTGAATCTCTCGATCTTCGCCCTCGTGATGCTCTCGATGATGGTGGTGTACTTCACCCAACCGGGCACCGTAGACGAGCCGGCGGAAGTCTCGGGAACTAAACAACCCGGACCGGATCTCGGCGATCCGGTCCCGGTGCCCGCGTCTTGAGCCTGCTACTGAGAGGACTGCTGGGAGGTTGTCTGCGCGCCAGTTCCGTTTGATGGTGTGGAGCGAAATGCGTTCTCGTCGTTCACCATTCGGCGAAACTCCTGCTCCATCGCGCTCCGGGTCGCAGCTTCGGCCTCATCACGGGCCTTCTTACTCTCCTCGATGCGGTCGTTGATCTTCGCCTTCAGTTCTTCGCCACTCTGTGGAGCAAGCAGCATGGCAACGCCCGCGCCAACCGCGGCGCCAATCGCTCCACCGATCGCGAATTTCAAGACTCCCGTCAGGAAACCCATTCCTATTTCCTCGATCCCTGGATGATCGCGAACAGAACCGCAGCAAGCACCGCAAAGATTGCGCCGACAATTGCCGCGGCAGGCACGGTGACCAGCGCACGGGCTTCGCCCCGCAGACCGCCAGTGATTACAAGGAATGCGTTGGAGCCCTGTTCCATCGTTAGATCGTGGCTCTGCACCAGCACCGATGAACTC
>SLMJ01000309.1 GCA_007133615.1 Thermomicrobiaceae bacterium
CCCTGTTGCCGGATCGCACGATTCAGGGCTAATCTGTGGCCCGGATCCTCGAACCCGGACAGCACGGACTCCGCAAAGCCGCGGGAAGAACAGGGAGGTTCAGCTATGTTCGACTACTCAGGAAAACACGTGATCATCACCGGCGCAGCGGCAGGGATTGGGTTTGGCATCGCGAAATGCTTCCACGACGCCGGTGCGAACGTCAGCATCGGCGATTTCCGGCCAGATGCGCTGGATAACGCGCTGGCGACATTCGATCCGGAGCGTTCTTTTGGCTACACAGTCGATGTGCGGGACGAGGAGATGGTCGGCACCTTCTTCTACGATGCCGAGCAGGGGTTCGGGCCGGTAGACATTGTCGTCGCGAACGCTGGCGTCATTCCGAGCGCACCTGTCGTTGACATGACGGTCGATGAGTGGGACCGCGTGCTGGATACCAACGCGAAAGGTACGTTTCTGACCTGCCGGGCCGGCGCGCGGAGCATGCTGGCCAACAACACCTCCGGGAAGATCATTACGGTTTCTTCGATTGCCGCTGACGCTGCACGCACAGACGCGTCGCACTACTGTGCCTCCAAGGCCGCAATCGTCCAGTTCACGAAGTCGCTGGCACTGGAGATGTCGAAACACGGAATCAACGTGAACATCATCAAACCAGGTTACGTCGAGGTGGAGAGCGAGGTATCGCCACTCTCAGAGGAGTACAAGGAAGTCACCCGGCAGGGCATTCCGCTTGGTCGACCGGGCCGCCCGGAAGATATCGGAAACATGGCCCTCTTTCTGGCCTCGGACTATGCGGATCACATTACCGGAGAATCGTTCGTCGTTGCCGGCGGCGCTTCCGCGGGACGAGCCAACCTCCCGCCGGCACAGCCGTAGGAGTCAGAAGAAGCGGCCACTCCTTTGTCATCTCGACCGGAGTGAGGCGCTCGAGCCAGCCCTTCGAATGAAGCCAGGTCCGTGAGCGCCGAACGCAGTGGAGAGATCTCGAATGCCGACGGGGATTCCCTCTCAGCTATCAGATTTCTCCGTTCCGCGCGACGTCAATCGGGTTTGCCTTCGATCAAGTCACTGCCTGGACGTCGCGCTCCAGTCGAAATGACAACAAAAACAGCGTTCTAGCTCTTGTCATCTTGACTGAAGCAACCTGTATTGGCCAGGTAACCGGAAGCTTCGTTGCTTCAGCGAGTAACTACCCCACGTCCTCAGCCTGATACAGCGCCCAGATCCGGTTCAGGTACTCGCCGGCGTCTGAGACCGTCGCCGGAGCGATTCTCTCTGCATCGTCAATCTGGACGTCGGCCTCGTTGAAGGCCTGGCGCTGGACACCAATCCATTCTTCCTCGGACTGTCCAGCGGCCATCTGGAACTGCTGCATCGTCATCTGCTGTCGCATAACCCGCGGATAATGCTCGTTCCAGTAACGGTCCTCACCGCCAGCGTCCTCAATGTTCTCTCGATACTGCTCGATCGCGGCTTCATCCACACCGAACTGTTCCGGGTCGGCCTCGATCATCTCGAACGTTTCACGCTCCTGCTCGATCTGCGCAGTGATCTGCTCCTCATCGGGCTGATGACCACGGGCAATTGCCTCCTGATAGAGGGCTTCGTCCATGATCAGTGATGCCAGCGCGATCGTTTCGACCGGCGTCTCCTGCAGGATTGCCAGCATAGACTCCGCCAGCTCATTGCCCTCCGGCGCGTTCCCGGCCTGTGCTTCCAGCATGACTACGTTCTGCTCAACGGTCGCAACCCTGGTCAAAAAAGCGGACTCTTCTACCGGCTCCCCATTTACAGTGAGAATCGAATCCCCGGTCGTTGCGGTCGCAGCACCATCTCGCACATCCGCCGAAATCGCGGTAAACGCACCAGTCATCACAACCAGAGCTGCGATCATCCCGAAAATCGTCGCCTTGCTTCGTAGCATGTCCTGCTGTTCACTTTCCGTTGAGCCAGCCTCAGCGTGAATCGTTAGCTGATTGCACCCCAGGATGTCACGCGGTCCGGCTCCAGAATAATCATCTGCGCCGTTTCCAGATCCATCTCTCGATACTGATGATACCGATTCCGGAGCTGTTCGACCGAGCCGGCATGCAACGGATGATCCTGATCGACGATGAACGCTCGCCCGCGGATCATCAGCCAGGCGAGCTGGCTCCAGTCGTCATCCTCGTAATAGTCGATCAGCAGCGTCGCCCGGCCGGTTTCCATGATATTCCGAACCCTCTTCAACGGGCGTTTAGTATGCTTCGGTTTCTCGTCGATCGGCGTGAAGATGCGGGTTCCATCGAACCCATAACAGATCGGCACGGCGAAGGCTTCCCCGGACGCGTCAACGGTCGAGAGTCGCCCGACGCGACACCGTCGCACGAACGCTTGCTGTTCGGGAGTAAGTTCAGCGGCCATGAGTCGAACTCCTTGACTTTTTGAGCAACTGGCACGTAAAAATACGAAGTGATGGAGGTGCCAGATGAAAACGATCGATCTACCTCGCACAACTGACGAACAGCTTCTCACGATGCTTCGGGCGGTTGCCAATCCGATCCGCTATCGAATCCTGCAGATCCTCAAGGAGCGGGGCGAATGCCAGTGCGCTCCGCTGGGAGACGCGCTGCCGATCGCCCAGTCCACGCTTTCCCAGCATCTTAAAGTGCTGCGGGAAGCCGGGCTGATTCAGGGTACCGTTACCGGACCGTCGATCTGCTACTGCCGCGACGAAGAGAAGATCGCATGGCTGAAGCAGCACGTTCAGGAGATCTGATTCGGAGCAAACACGGAGTTTCGTCGAAAGGATTCCATATTTATGTCCGATGGGCAGACCCCGGAGACGCTCGATCCCGCCGCGAAGAAGACGGTCCTGAGGAAGTTCACCTACGGCATGTACGTCGTGACGTGCGCCGATAGTGAACAGACCGGCGCGTTCACCGCAAACTGGCTGAGCCAGGCATCGTTCGATCCACCGCTGGTAATGGTCTCAGTCGAGAAAGACGCCCACTCCCTGCCGATCATTCAGAACAGCGGCATCTTCACGGTCAATGTGCTTGAAACCGGACAGCGTCGACTCGCCGGACACTTCGGCAAGAAAACCGCAAAGGTCGGCGATAAGCTCGCCGACATCGAGCATTACCAGACCGAATCCAGTCAGCCGATTCTCAACGACGCGGTTGGTTACGCAGTATGCCGGGTGATCAATGAAATGGACGCCGGGGATTCTGTTGTCGTTCTCGGAGAAGTGATTGAAGCCGGCGTCCACCGCGAAGACGCCGACCCACTGACGATGGCCGAGGCTGGATTCCGGCATTCCGGGTAGGACCCCACGCGTCTGTGGGGCCACAACTGACTACTCTGCCTCAACGATCTCCCGCACCTGTCCAAGGTCCGCATCAATCTCGTGCGCTTTCGTAAAGGCCCGTCCGTAACTCATGTTTTTGAACAGAGTCCCCGTCATCAGCACGGCTACCCGCTCGTCCGAACCAATAAGGCCTTCAGACAGAGCTGCCTTCGTACCAGCGAATCCAGCCGCGCCGGCCGGTTCGGCGAGCAATCCGCCTCGCTCAGCCATGTCGTTGATGGCCTGGAGCAGATCATCGTCGGACACGGTTACAAAATCGCCTCCGGATTCCCGGACATCGCGCAGCACCGACGGACCACTTACCGGCATCTCGACTGCGATTCCATCGGCCAGCGTATCCGGCTCACTGGCAGCGATCGGTTCACCCGTCCGCCAGGCCCGCACGATCGGCTGACAACCTTCTGCCTGCACGCCGATAATCCGCGGCATGCGTTCGGCAACGCCACAGGCAACCAGTTCCCGGAATCCTTTTGCCAGCGCAGAGAGGGTTGGACCGTCTCCAACCGGCGAGACCATGACATCCGGCATCTGGCGACCGAACTGCTCCCAGATTTCCAGCGCAACCGTTTTCTTGGCCTCGGTCGTCAGCGGGTTGTAGCCGGTATTCCGGCTATACCAGCCGAACGCAGCCGCCGCCTCTTCGGAGAGTTTGAAGGCAGCCTCGTATCCCTGCCGGATCTGCAGGATCGTCGCCCCGGCCAGCCGCATCAGGCGCAGCTTCGCATCAGACGCGTGCGCCGGAACGAAGATCACCGCCTTGCGGCCACAGGATGCCGCCCCGATCGCCAGCGACGCCGCCACGTTACCTGTCGACGCACAGCTCACCACCGGTCGGTCGTCTCGAATCGCGTGTTCCAGCACGAGTGCGGTCGCCCGGTCCTTGTTGGATCCAGTCGGCGTGCGCGTTTCATCTTTGACCCAGAGGTCAGACATCCCCAGCAGCTCTCGCAGACCCGGCACCGGATGCAGCGGCGTTCCACCGATCTGCAGCGGATACTGAACCGCCCCCTCCGGCAATGGCAGCAGGTCGCGGTAGCGCCAGAGGCTGAGCTCGCCACCCGCTTCGGGAATCAGGGCTGGTGCGTAATCGTAGGAATACTCGATGATTCCCTGATTCATCCGCTCCAGCGCGTCGGTTGCATCATCGAACCGTTCCTCTGTTGCATTCGGGTAAACGACAGTCGCTCCCGTTGGCTGTCCCACTCTGTTCCCCCTCAGACATTGGTCTTCAATCGCCGAGTTCCCGCACGACTCGACACGGATTGCCAACTGCCAGCATCCCGGCCGGCAAATCCTTCGTAACTACGCTTCCGGCTCCGACGACCGTGTTCTCCCCGATCGTCACACCAGGGCAAACGATAACACCGGCTCCCAGCCAGGCTCCGTCGTGAATCGTGATCGGTTCACCGTATTCCCAGCCCTGCCGCCGCAACGAAGGTTCCAGCGGATGGCTGGCCGTAAGCAGCTGAACTCCACTTGCGATCTGCACCTCGTCACCGATACGTACCTCGGCCACGTCAAGGATGATCGCACCATAGTTGACGAAGCTGCGGGAGCCGATGTGAATCTGATAGCCATAATCGCATTGAAACGGCGGCTTGATCTCCGTATTAGACCCAATGCTTCCAAGTAAATCGTTCAGCAGTCGCTGTCTTCCATCTGCATCAATGACACTCGTCGCATTGAACTGCTCGACCAGCAACCGGGCAAGCCGATGGTCCGCCTGCAGTTCCGCATCATCCGCCCGGTAGAGCTCACCCCGCAACATCCGCGATTTCTGGTCAGACAACTTAAGACCCCGCGTATTCGAAGAGGCTCTGCTGATTCACGATACCCTCCGCCGATCTCTCATGGCCGAAGAGAAAACAGACCTTCCGACGATTCTCCCCTCTCCCAGCATTGGAAGAGGGGCCGGGGTGAGGGCAATCAACGCTTCTTCCCCCATCCGCCCCCGCCAGGTGAGCGAATCGACAGCCGGTCGCCCGGTTCAACATTCACTGTCTTCTTGCCACCGAGCTGCGTCTCCTGACCATCCCGGATCAACACATTCTCTCCGCACTGGCCCGGCTCGCCCCCCTGAGCACCCCACGGCTGAATGCGCCGCCGTTCGGAGAGCAACGTCACCTCGGTTGGGACCTGAAAACTGATCTCCCGCACAAGGCCGTCGCCGCCACGGGCAGCCCCGGTTCCGCCGGAGCCGTCTCGCAGTCGATACTCACTGATTCGCATCGGGTAGGCGAACTCGAACGCCTCCACCGGCGTATTGAGCGTGTTACTCATGTGAACGTGAACGCCGGAGAGGCCATCGAGGCCATTCCGGGCGCCCATGCCGCCGCCCATCGTCTCGTAGTAGGCGAACGGCTGGCCAGTCCGGTGATCAATCCCACCAGCAGTTACGTTGTTCATCGTACCCTGGCTGGCCGCGGGGATAACGTCCGGTAGTGCTTTCGCCAGCGCCCCGAAAACGGTGTCGGTGATCCGCTGAGACGTCTCGACGTTCCCGCCCGCTACGGGTCTCGGTGGGTTTGCATTTACGACCGTCCCGGCCGGAGCGATGACCGTCACCGGGGCGAACGTCCCGGCATTCGACGGTGCCTCATCCGGCATCAGGCATCGTACGATGTAGTAGACCGCCGACCGGGCGACACTCGCCACCGCGTTGATGCTTCCCCGAGCCTCCGGATCACTGCCGGTGAAGTCGACGGTCATCTCGCCACCAGAAACCGTCACGGACGCCTTGATAGCAATCGGCTCGTCAGTGACCCCATCGTCGTCCAGGTAGTCAGTGAACTCATACACGCCGTCCGGGATGCCCTCGATGGTCGCTCGGGTCATCCGCTCGGCATAGTTGATCAACTCATCAATGTGTGCATCAACACGTTCCCGTCCGGAGCGCTCGACTAACTCCAGGATCCGCCGCTCCGCCGTCCGATTCGCCGCGACCTGCGCAGCGAGATCACCCCGGCGTTCATCCGGCGTCCGCACATTCCGAAGCACCAACGCCAGCGCCGCCCGGTTCGGTTCGCCACCTTCCCAGAGCTTGATCGGCGGGATAATCACGCCTTCCTGGTAGATCTCGGTCGCGACCGGCATCGAGCCGGCCGACATCCCTCCAACGTCGGCGTGATGCGCCCGGTTGGCGGCAAATCCAAAGTGGTCATCGCCAACGAAGATCGGCGAGATCAGCGTGATATCCGGCAAATGAGTCCCACCACCAAAGGGATCGTTGATCGCAATTACATCCCCGGGGGCGAACGAATCGAACTCCGCCAGTGCCGTCGCGACCGAATCCGGCATCGAGCCGAGGTGAACCGGGATATGCGCTGCCTGGGCGATCATTCGGCCTTTGATATCGAATAGCGCGCAGGAGAAATCCCGCCGTTCCTTGATGTTCGGCGAGTAACTTGATCGGGTCAGCACCGCACCCATTTCCTCGGCAATCGCCGAGAGCGACGAGCGGAAAATCTCCAGGCTGACCGCGTCAACCGCTACCTTCGCGTGATCAGCCATCGGTGCGACCTCCTTCAACCGGCTCGGCCACCAGGTTCCCGGCTTCGTCCAGTAATGCGCTCCAGCCTGGCGGCAGGACTGTGGTGGTGTCGTACTGCGTCACAATCGCCGGTCCATCAAACCGGGCACCTGCGGGCAGATTATCGCGATCATAGATCCCGGTCTTCCGGGTCTCGGCGCCGTTCGAACCGGCAAAGACGACGTCCCGCGCCCGATCCGGGGATGCAGCGGTCTCGGAATCGAACGGCGAACGTGGAATCTCCGGCCGGTCAGCCCGACCGAACGACTTGACCCGGGCATTGACGATCTGCACCGGCTCGTCCGGATCGCTATAGCCGAACCGGAGTTGATGAGCGGCGTGAAACGCGTTCCGTGCCTCGTAGATCGACCCCGTCCACGGAACCGTCAACTCGTAAGACTGCCCCCGATAGCGCATGTCCAGATACGGTTCGATCTCGATCCGGTCCGCTTCAACGCCTTCCGCAAGGATCTCCCGCTGACCTTGCTCCGAAAGCTGCTCAAAGAGTGGTTCGATGCCGCTCGTGTCGTCGTCCGGCCCCAGCATGATCGTCTGCACGTAGTCTTTGCGAAGATCTGCCGCGAGCATCCCGTAGGCTGAAAGGACACCAGGTGTCGCAGGCACAATCACCCGGGGGATCTGCATTGCCATTGCCAGTTCGCAGGCGTGCAGTGGCCCCGCCCCGCCGAAGGCGACCAGCGCGAATCCGCGAGGGTCATGACCCTTCTCGACCGAGATAACCCGGATCGCTGCTTCCATATTGGCGTTCGTCACCCGGGCGATTCCCAGTGCAGCATCCTCCTGAGAGGTCCCGAGTCGATCTGCAACCGAGCCGACGGCCTTCCGCGCAGCTTCGACATCCAGGTCCATCCCGCCACCGAGGAAATCCTCGGCACTCAGGCGACCCAACACCACGTTTGCATCGGTCACAGTCGCCTCGGTACCTCCCTGGCCATAGGCAGCCGGTCCGGGCGACGCCCCGGCTGAATACGGGCCGACCTTCAGCGCCCCACCAGCGTCGAACCAGGCGATACTTCCGCCACCGGCACCAACCGTGTGGATATCGATCATCGGCAATCGGCTCGGATGGCCGCCAACCCGTCCGTCGGTTGTTTCGATCAAATCGCCATCAATCAACGCAACGTCGCTCGATGTCCCGCCCATGTCGAAGCTGATCGTCTGGGTGAATCCGGACGCTTCGGCAACGTAGGCTGCCCCGACTGCTCCGGCTGCCGGACCGGATAGCAGCGTGCGAGCAGCCTCGCTTCGGGCAACCGCAGCCGAGATCGACCCGCCGTTGGACTGCATAATCCGCAACGGCGTTTCTTCCGGGAGCGATCGCTCGAGGTTGCCCAGATAACGGTCCATTAGCGGGGCGACATAGGCGTTGAGGACGACCGTGCTCGTGCGCTCGTACTCCCGGAACTCCGGTAGTACCTCGTGTGACGCCGACGCCGAGAGTCCGACTGCCCGCAGGGCTTCGGTAACAGCCCTCTCGTGCTCCGAATTGGCAAAGCTGAAAAGCAGGCAGACCGCGACTGATTCGACGCCGGCATCCTTCGCGGCATTGACCGCCGCCGATACCGAACCATGATCCAGTGCGGTAAGAACATTGCCGCGTTCATCGAGACGCTCGGTGACTTCGAAACGGAGATCGCGCGGAACCAGCGGTGGATCGCGTTCGACACGCAGGTCGTAGAGTGACGGCCGGGTCTGCCGGGCGATCTCCAGCACATCCCGGAATCCTGCGGTTGTGACAAGCGCGGTACGGGCGCCTTTCTGCTCCAGAACAGCGTTCGTGGCGACAGTTGAACCGTGAATCAACGCCCTGGCCGACGTCACGCCAAGCTCATCGAGTCCCTGCAGAATTGCGCGAGCCGGATCGTCCGGCGTGGACAGCACCTTGTGAACGCGAAGCTGCGCCCCATCCTGCACCACGAAATCAGTGAATGTCCCCCCGGTATCGACCCCAACCAGCACCGTCACGCCTCGCATCTATCCCGAATTACGTCGCTAACACTGGGCCACGCGACCCAACGCAGAGGATGGCGGAGCGGGGCGGAATGTGCAAGTGGAAGCTACAAGGGTTTGGCGCTTCGTCCCTGCAGAGCGGTGCCAACCGGACTTCCGCGAACTATTTCGCGCAGCAGCATCAAGTGAAAGGATTCACGATAATACCTTGACATGACGCATATTTTGCTCCTAGACTGAACATACATGTTGCAGCATTCATATAAGGGCGCCCGGATCGAATCCCTACTCGAATCTGACGAACAGGGGGGATCATGTCCTTATACCTGCGTGCGCGAACCGCAGTTGCCGTTGCTGTGCTGATGACACTGCTCATGGCATTACCTGCCTCTGCGATCACTTACGGGGAGCGCGATGAGGAGGACGAATATCCGTACGTTGTCGTGGTCTACATCTTTGTCGAGATCGATGGAGTAACTCTGCCCGCGTGGGGATGTTCGGGATCCGTCGTCCAGGAAGATCTGGTGCTCTCAGTGGCGCATTGCACGGGCGAATTCGTCCCGGGCCTTGAGCCAGCAGCGTCGTGGGTGCTGTTCGGAAACGACCTGAGTGATTTTGGGCAACTCATTCCACACATGCTAGATCCTGACTTCGATGTCTCGGATCCTCCTTCGGTTGAAGACCTCTCGATCGACAGAATCGTAACGGGTACACCGAAAGCGCATCCAGAGTTCGACGGTTTTGCGGATTTCCCGCAGACCTACGACATTGGTGTCGTCGAACTCCACGAAACTGTCAGTGAGTTGGACTATGGACCGTTCCCGGAGATTGCTCCACCTGGATACCTGGATGAACTCGATCGTGAGAATCCACGCTCTGGGATTGACCTGACAGTCGTCGGGTACGGGGACCAGCGCGTACAGGTTACCGGAGCGGTAATCGATCCGGTAACCGGGGAACCGTCACTGACTACGGAACACACCTGGGACGGTTGGCGTCATTTCGGCTCAGCGAGCCTGGTCAATCTTCGTAGTTCCAATGCGGGTGGCCATAACATGCAAATTTCTGGCAATGCAGGAACAAACGGCTCCGGCACGTGTTACGGAGATTCTGGTGGGCCGATACTGCACGGGGACACGATAGTCGGACTCACCTCATTCGGTATCGGCAACCCGATGTGTCGTGGCAACACCAACTTCGCTTATCGCGCCGACACCGAGGCGGCTCTGGATTTTCTGGATGTCTACCTTGATTAGATGCGCGGCGAGTTCGGGCACCGCTCAGCAAGCCTGCGCTAACTGAAATCACGATCGAGGGCGGGACGGCAGATTGCAGTCGTCCCGTCTTCTTGTTGTGAACTCACGTGGCCGGGAGCGGTAACCCACCTATACGCTCGCTCACCCATCCCGCCGCCGCTCCCAGGCCAGCCAGGACTGCATTCCGATGCTGCGGGCGAGTTCCGGCGGAACGTAGGGATGCTCTGGGGCGGGGCTGAGCATTCCCATGTCCTGGTGATCCCGACCGAGCATCTGGTGGGCCAGGACGTGGCCGAAGTAGTGCGTCGCCATTACGCCGTTTCCATTGAACCCGGCTGCGATCGATACGCCCTCGGCGATCGGCCCGGCAACCGGCCAGCGATCCCGCGTCCGGGCGGTGACACCATGCCATTCGTAGTCAATCGGGATCCCTTCCGCCCACGGATAGCGCCGGAGTAACGCTTCCTGCCCGTAGGCGATGTCGTCGGTCGTGATGTTCCAGTCTGTCCGTTCAAACGGCCGATGTCCCAGCAGGTGGCGATAGAAGAAGCGACGATCCGCCGTTCGACGCACCGTGTGGGTGAAAAACGTGCCGTGCTCCAGGCGATAGGGAAACTGCTCCAACCGGCTGTCCGCCCACTCTTCATCAGTTAGCGGGCGGGTCACAATCACCCGGTGATGCAACGCGAACATCCGGTCCGTCGCGAAGCCCATCCCCGGTGAATAGGCGTTGGTCGCCAGCGCGACCTGATCGGCGATCACTCGCTCGTTAGGGGTATGGAGCCAGACCGGATTCCCGGGCTTCACCTCAACGACAGGCGAGTACTCGTAGAGTTCAACTCCCGCCCGCTGGTTTGCCTCGATCAGACCCGCGATCAGCTTCCCGGGATGTAACCGGTTCGAGATACCGTCGACTGCAGCATCGTAATAAGAAGAATTTAGCGCCAGGTGTAGGTCACCGCCGACCAGCGACGGATTCGTCGCTGTTTCCCGGTTACGATGCAGCGTAATCATCGGGGCCTGCTCTTCGAGCTCGACGTCCAGCCCATTGTCGATGCAGAACTGCTTCAGCAAATCGTAGCCCCGCTGAGCTTCTTCGGTTTGACCATGTCCCCGGAAATAGTTGGGCGCACCACCGGAGTTTCGGGAACTCGCCCCGGAGCCCAACCGCTGTGCTTCAAGAACCGCGACCCGAAGCGAGGGATCGAGTTTCTTCAGGTAATAACCGATCGCCAGACCAGTGAACCCCCCGCCGACCACCGCGACATCCACGTTGATCGTTTCGTCCAGCGGTCGGAACCGCGGCAGCTCCGGCACCGCCTGCGTCCAGTAGGCCGGCAGTCGTTCCTGCTCCTCGATCACCGGCGCCGGTTTCTTCACGATCCGATCGGCAATGAACAGTGGAAGCACCGCCAGGCCCCCGGTAATCCCTGCCGCGATTCGGCGTCCTTTTCCCATGAACAACTCCTTTGAAACCCGCTTCCGGCAGCATCCATGTGACGTTGCGTCGACTTCACCTGCTATGCTGCAGCAGAATACGGGCCAGTGAAAGCCCTGTCCTGGCTGAAAGAGAGAAATACCATGGCCAATACCATGCGCATCGGGCTCTGTCAGATCAATTCACAGGCAGACAAAGAGTCCAACCTGAACCGTGCCGAGGAACTCATCGACGAAGCAGCCCGCCTCGGTGCCCGGCTTGTCACTTTGCCAGAATATGTGGACTATCTCGGGCCGAAAGACCGAAAGTATGAAATCTCCGAACCGATCCCTGGCCCCACCAGTCAGCGCTTTGTTGAGAAGGCGCGCGAGCATGGTATCTACCTGCTCGCTGGCTCCTTCAACGAAACGTCAGAAACCCCCGGCAAGTGTTACAACACTAGCCTGCTTATCGATCCATCCGGCGAAATTATCGCGAACTATCGCAAGGTTCACCTGTTCGACTCCCAGATCTCCGGCAACGAATCAGACTACATTCTCCCCGGGAACGAGGTGGTAACCGCCGAGATCGATGGCCACACGTTTGGTATCGCAATCGCCTACGACTACCGTTTTCCGGAACTCTTCCGAATGCTCGCCCTGATGGGAGCGGAGGCGATCCTGGTGCCGAGTAACAACACCGTTACCACCGGCAAGGATTACTGGCATCTGATGCTGCGGGCACGTGCAGTCGAGAATCATCTGTTTGTGGTGGCGCCAGCCCAGTTCGGACCACACGAGCCTGACACGATCGCCTATGGCCACAGCCTTGTGGTTCACCCGACAGGCACCTGCCTCGTAGATGCACCGGACAAAGAGTGCGTTGTGATCACTGACATCGATTTCGCAGATGTTCAGAGCGCCCGTAACAGAATCCCTTCGCTGGCGAACCGACGGTCCGAGCTGTACCGGCTCTGAACGCTTGTTACGGCCACTGTCCATCAGTCCTGATCACCGTTTGGACCTCTAAACGAAACAATGCTCCTCTCAGTGCATCGACCATCATCCCTGCTTTCTTCACTACAAGAGATGGCCATAAGGTACTGCTACTCTCGCACAGGCCGTTGTGTTAGCATCGTCCTGCTTGGGAATTGGGTACAACCGTCAGGGCAAGGAGATTACGATTATGGCAATCCGCGGATATTCGCTCGATGACATTCGTCTCTCGCGCCGCCGCATGATCACGCTCGCCGCTGGCGCAGTCACGGTAAGCGCATTTGCTCCCCTGCTCGCTGCGTGTGACGACGATGACGACGAAGACGATGTGGACGACACCGCAGACGAGCCGGAAGCCGACGGCGACGATGCCGGCGAGGACCCGGATGATAGCGAAGTCGACGACGAAGACCTCGAAGAAGCGATGGAGCAGGCCGAGGAAGAGACCGACGTGGAGCTGGATGCGCTAGACGATGACGGCGACGATGACGAACGCACCTTCCCGGACGATTTTCCGGACAACGTTCCAGTACCGGACGACGCCGAGATCATTCTGGACATGTCATCCACCCGGGACGATGAGCGAGAGATCTACATCGCCTTCGTCAGCGATGAGGACCGTGTCGCCTGGCTGGATCGATACGAAGACGAGCTTCCCGAGGCCTACGAGATGGATTCCGAACATCGCAACGACGACCTCGACACGGGAGAGTGGGATTTCCACGGGCATGGCTGGGAATGGGCTCGCGTTCAGCTCTCCAGCCCCGGTGAAGACCATGAGGGTGAGTTTCAGGTCCTCGTGATTCTTCGGGATTACGAGCCGTAGGCGTTGCTCGGAGTCAGACAGGGGCCTGTTTCACGTATTCAACAAGCCAGTCCGGCCAGTTGATCGTCATTCCATTGCAACCAGCTTCAACGGCAGCGATC
Organism: Thermomicrobiaceae bacterium; assembly: GCA_007133615.1. GTDB lineage: Bacteria > Chloroflexota > Chloroflexia > Thermomicrobiales > Thermomicrobiaceae > SLMJ01. Next base: position 13,448 of record SLMJ01000309.1, read on the forward strand.
ATCTGCTCACGGTTCTTTATGCCTGAACTCCGGGTGGTCATCCCGAGATCGTTCGCCAGCCGGACCAGGTCGGCATCAAGTGTCTGCGAATTGAAAACGAACATAGTTATCCCGTGCTCCGCCGCCTTTCGAACGGTGGCGGGGCCGTCCTCTTTGGTCTCCTCAACCGGCGCCCAGGCTGTCTTGATATCGGGCTCGATCTGCCGGGCTTCGACCAGCGAATCGATGTCGTTGATCGTATAGATGTACACGCGATCCAGCAGGTCGCGCTCCCGCACCGCATCGAGCACGTCTTGCACCAACCCGCGAGCGGGGTGCTTGATCTCAATGTGATAGACGAAGCGATCGCCGAACTCGTCGAGCAGTTCTGATAGCGTGATCAGCTGCTCGCCGGCGTAATCACGCGTCCAGCAGACTTCCGGCTCATGTGAACCTTCAGGCACTGGCTCGCTTCCCCATGATCCGGCATCGAGCTGTTTCAACTCGTCCAGCTTGAGCGCATGAGGAGGACCCTGTCCGTTCGTTGTTCGATTGAGCATCTTGTCGTGAAACAGCAGGATATGCCCGTCCCGCGTGTAGCCAACATCCGTCTCGACCTCGTCAATTCCCATCTCCGCGGCCAGTCTGAACGCTGCCATCGTATTCTCCGGCGCATACGCACTGGCCCCACGATGGGCAATGATGTGGAACGGGTCTGCAATCGTCACTCTCCGCCTCCGATGCTCTCCTGATAATGGATCCGGGAACTCCCAGTGCATCGTACCAGCAATCGAGCCCGGAAGCGCCGCAACCCTCCACCCCCATGACGAGAATCTGCACCAGTGGTATAAGTGACACCGACGCTGTTTTAAGACCGACGTCGAGATGAAGGGACAGATCGTCCGTGGCACTCGTTTCATTCGAAATAAAGAACCGGCAGGATTTCGCCGGTGGAGAGCCGTTCGGAGACGTGGGACCGTACGAGCAGATCGATGGCATCGCCCACTATGCCGTGGATCCCGACCACGAGCGTAACCAGCACATCGTCGACCTGGAGCATTGCCCCCGCGATGAGCAGGGGCTCGTTCATTTCTCCGGCGATCTGATACTGCTGGCTCCGAAGGATCCGGCCAGAGCCGGTCGCAAGCTCTTCGCGGAACTTCCGAACCGCGGCCGACCCCTGATCCCGCGCTATGTCAATCGCTCAACCGTCGAACCAGGAACATCCTCCGAAATCGACCCCGGCGACGGCTTCATGTTCCGCCAGGGTTACACCGTCGCTTGCGTCGGCTGGCAGTGGGATGTCTATCGAAGTGCGACCCTGAAAGGGATCGATCCCCCCGTTGCTCAGGGCATCTCCGGCCAGACGATGGTTCGCTTTCAGCCAAACGGTTTGACGAACCACAAGCTGCTTTCCGACCGTGTTCACAAGCCGCTTCCGGCCGCCGACGTAAACGACCCTGACGCCGTGCTGACCGTCCGCGACTCCGAACTCGGCGAAGCCCGGGAGATCCAGCGCGATCAATGGCAATTCGCCCGGGAAGAAAATGGTCAGCCAGTTCCAGACCCGGAGTACATGTATCTCTCCAGCGGGTTCCAGCCCGGCAAGGTCTATGAGGTCATCTATCGGACCGACTACGCCCCGGTTGCCGGCGCCGGACTGATCGCCGCTCGCGATGCTGCGTCGTTTCTCCGATTCAGTGACGCAGCGGACAACCCCGTCGCCGGAACAATCGATCACGCCTACGGATTCGGCATTTCCCAGACCGGACGAATGCTGCGGCATTTCGTGTATCTCGGAATGAATCTGGACGAGCAGGGTCGCCAGGTCTACGATGGCCTGCTGCCACACGTTGCCGGTGCTCGCCGCGGAGAGTTCAACCACCGCTTCGCCCAGCCGTCGGTCCAGAACACACCGGGATTCGGCCATCTCTTCCCGCATTCGGACGAGCCAACGATTCACCCGGATACCGGAGAGAAGGCAGGACTACTTGACCGCCAGCGTGAGCTGGGCGGCATGCCAAAGATCTTCTGGACCAACTCATCGGCGGAGTACTGGCGCGGCGACTGCGCCTTCCTGCACCTTGATCTGGAAGGCAAGCGAGATCTCGCGGTTGCACCCGAAGTCCGGATCTATTCATTCCCCGGGACCCAGCATGATCCCGGTCAGGTGCCGCTGACAGATCTCAACGCAGGCACCGGCTCGCGAGGAATGTTCGGCTTCAATGCGCTGGACTACACCCCGTTGTTGCGCGCGGCAATTCTCAACCTGCACAGCTGGGCAGCCGAGGGCAAGGAGCCACCAGACAGCTACTTCCCGAAACTCAGCGACGGCACGATCTCCACTGAAGAAGAAGTCATCGAGAACTTCCCGAACGTGCCGAATCTGTACCGGCCGGACACCGATTTTCTGCGAAAGCTGCCGCGGGTCGACATGGGGCCGGACGCAGACAAGGGCATTGGCCAGTTCCCGGCAAAGCTCGGAGAGACGTTCCCGGCGTTCGTCTGGGCGATCGACTCCGACGGCAACGAAGACGCGCCGGTCAAACTCCCGGATCAGGTGCACCCGGTAGCGACATACACGCCGTGGAACCCGCGTCACCCGGAAACAGGCCACCCGGAGCAGATCATCTCCATGCGCGGATCGACGTTCTTCTTCAGCCGGACTGAAGCCGAACGGGTCGAACTCAATGATCCGCGGCCATCGCTCGAAGAACGTTACGGCAGCCGTGAGGAATATCTCGCATTGATCCGGGATATCGCCGGCAAGCTGGCAAGCAGTGGGCACATTCATCAGGAGGACGTCGAGGCGTGTCTGGCAGACGCCGCTGCACGGTACGACGAGGCAGTGCGGATCGGTCCAACCGGCGCCAGGGTCACTTGAACGTGAGGGGGACGTATGAGGAGCGTAGTCGTCATCGGTGCCGGCATGGCCGGCACCGCCACCACCTTCCGGCTTGCAAGTGCCGGCGCCAGCGTAACGGTTGTCGACCGGGATGAACCCGGAAACGGAACCACCTCAAAGAGCTTCGCATGGGTCAACGCCAATCAGAAAACACCCCGCGATTACTTTGATCTCAATTTCGCCGGTATGAAAGAGCACGATCGTCTGGAAGACGAATTCGGCACCGCTCCGTGGCTTCATCGCACCGGCAATCTAGACTGGACCGGGGATGCTGTACGCTACGACAAGCTGTGCCGGCGCGTGGAACGGCTCCAATCCTGGGGATACAACGCGCAGTGGCTCACAGCGCAAGAGGTCAATCAAGAGCTTGAGCCGAACATTGTCTTTTCCGGTCCAACCATGCGCATCGCCTGGTTCCCCGATGAATCCTGGCTTGACGGTCCAGAATTCGTGCGATCGCTCCTGGACCGAGCCATCCAGCTCGGGGCAACGGTTCGGACTGGACAGGAAGTAGTGGCTGTTGAGCCGGCAGAAGACGGGGTAACCGTCCGCCTGAGGGACGGGCAGGAACTCAAGGCAGATGCCGTCGTCAACTGCGCTGGGCCGGGGGCCGATCGCATTGCCGGAATGGTCGGACGCACCCTGCCACTCGATCCAACCAATGGACTGCTCATGCGGGTCGAAGTCGAGCCGGGTACGCTCTCGCGGATAATCCACGGGAGTGATGTCAACATTCGCCCGGATGGGGACGGCCACGTGCTCATTCATCACGAATCAATCGATCCGCTGATCAGAGATCGGACTGACGTCCCAGTGGACGATGAGAACTGCCGTGAGCTCTGTCGTCGCGCGAAACGCATGCTCCCGAGCGTTACGGGCAAGCGCATCGTGGAGACCCGTGTCGGCATTCGCCCCTATCCGGCGGATCATGTCTCCAGTATCGGCGGCGTATCCGGCATTCCGGGTTACTACGAAGTCGTGACCCACAGTGCGGTGACACTCGGCCCATTGCTCGGGAGACTGATCACAGAAGAGATTCTGGAAGACAAAATCGATCCAATCACGCAGCCGTTCCGGGCAGACAGATTCAGGTGACCCGGGTGCGCTCGCGAAATGTGATCGTCCAGGCTCATAGACTGTACGTGACCAGTGACGCCAGGTCCGCTACAGCCGGGCGACGTTATGTTCACCTCGATCGTTGTTCTACTTGACGCATTATGCTAGTCTCGAAATACTGAACCTGAAGCCCAAAACCCACGATCATTGTCTCTGCCGTGCCTGATCTGAGGCGGTGGCTATGGCATTCTCGACGTCTACCTACCGGGGCCCACCTTCACATCCTCGGCTCGTCGGCCGCGAGCCGGAGTTGAATCAGCTTCGTCATGCTCTTCGACAGGCAACCAGGGGAGATGGTGGCCTCGCGCTCGTATCCGGTGAAGCAGGTATCGGCAAGACGTCGTTGATCCAGGCACTGATTCGGGAAGCTCATCAGCACGGCATACTCGTGCTGACGGGCGCTGCCTATGACCTCAGCGCCACCCCACCGTATGGTCCATGGCTCGAAATCACCGATCGCTACCCGGAAGACCAGGACGTACCGGAGTTACCTGAAATCCTCAAACGCGGCACCGGTATCGGAGACATGCAATCCCAACTGGAACTTTTCGCGTATGTTCGCGACTTCTTCTTGCAGGTATCAGGGAGTCGGCCGCTACTGCTTGTCGTTGAAGACCTCCACTGGGCCGATCAGGCCAGTCTCGACCTTTTGCGATATCTCGCACGACAGATTGACGGCGAGAACGTGCTTCTCGTCGGTAGCTACCGCGACGATGAGGTCACCCGCCATCACCCTCTGTTCCAGTTGCTGCCAGTCCTTGTCCGCGAGTCCGAACCGTTACGGGTTTCCTTGCGACCACTCACGACCAGTGACGTTGTCGAACTCGTAACCGGACGTTATTCGATTGCCCCGGCCGTTGCCGATCCACTTGCCAGCTACCTGACAGCACGCTCCGAAGGTAATCCGCTCTTTCTGCTCGAGATGCTCCGATCGATGGATGCGGACGGCACGCTCAGTGACGAGAACCCCCGCCGAATGCTTGCGGTTCTCGATCAGATCCCGCTTCCACCGCTGATTCGTCAGGTCATCGAGGCGAGAGTAACGCGTCTTGGTCCCATCACAGTGGAGCTTCTCGAGGCCGCATCGGTGATCGGAGAAACTGTCGCGGTAGACCTGTGGCAATCAGTCAGCCGGACTGACGAACACTCCCTGGCGGATGCGGTGGCGCAAGCGATGGATGCCCATCTGATCGAAGAGTGCAGCAATGCAGAATCAGTTCGATTCACCCATGCGCTGATCCGTGAAGTGCTCTACGATCGGATTCCAGCTCCTCGCAAACGATCGCTGCATCGGACGATCGGCGACGCGCTGGTGGAACGTCCCGGCGGAGACGCAGACGCGATCGCTTTTCACTTCCATCACGGGGGCGACAACCGGGCAGTTGAGTGGCTGACCCGTGCCGGAATGCGTGCCCGAGAACACGCTGCCTGGATCAGTGCAGCAGAGCGGTTCGCATCAGCAGCCGAGCTACTTGCTGACGACGATGACCGAATCCGGGAGCGAGGCTGGTTGTTCTTCTACGCCGGGTACCTGCTTCGCTTCACGACCGGCGACAAGCCGATCGAGTACCACCAGAAAGCGGAACGCGCGGCACTGGCGGCCGGCGACGAGTTGCTGGCGGCTTATGCGCTCTACAGCCGGGGATCCACACGAGGAATGCGCCCGACGCTGGAGATGCGTGCCGGCCTGATCGAGTTACGCCAGGGAGTTCAGGCGCTCGAGAACCTTGCGGGCGATCATCGCCTGCGGTCCGCTGACAAGCACTCGCAGGCTATGATCCGGTCGCTACTGTTGAACTCCGACCCGGACGATTCATTCAACTGTGAAGCTAGCCGGCATACGCCGACTCCGCGAACGGTCCCGCAGAAAGCTGTCCTGATCAGTCGGCTCGCCCAGGCTGGTCACTACCTGGAATCACTGCAGATGGGAGAGGAGTTCGTCGCCGGGTTAGCCTCGGACTTCGGCGAGACCTGGCGCACCAACAATTCGTGTCTGGACGTATTCTCCGGGCTGGCAAATGACTATGCAGCAATCGGCAATCCAGACGCAGCCAGGCAGGCCCTTTCCACAGCCCGATCCGCCTTCCTGTCAGCTGGTGATCACGCGATGGTCGAGTTCATGACCTGGGTCGAGCTCAACATGGTGATCATGCCGTATCGGACAGATCATCTCGAAGAACGGGCCAACATTGTCTCGCTCGCGTCGATCGAATGGAATAGCTGCCGTGAGGTTACGGTCTCGGGAGGCAGCACCGAGGCGCCGTCGAGTCTGATCATCCACGAACTCGAGGGCAACTGGCGCCAGGCCTGGGACATCGCAGTCGAGCAGGAACAGTCACATCCGTGGAAAGCCTATGTGGCCCAGGCCATGCTCATCCAGGGGCGCATCTCGCACTACCGGGGCAACCCGGAGAGCGCGTGGACGTTCGTGCACAGATTACTACCCGAAGGCCCGACAACCGAACCGGGCAACAGCTACTTCCTGACATCCTTTGACGCTCTTGCGCTTGGCGCGAATCTGTGTCTCGATGCAGGGGATCCGGAGCAGGCCCGCCGGTGGATAACTGCCCGTGACCACTGGCTGCAGTGGAGCGGGGCACGACTCTGGAACGCAGAGAATCTGCTTCTCTGGGCCTCGTATTCCCGGGCAATCGGCGCCCGCGAAAAAGCGTTCGACTACGCCACCCGGGCACTGACCGAGGCAAGCGCACCTCGACAGCCGCTTACTCAGTTGCGAATTAGACGATTACTCGGCGACGTCTGCACCGCACTGAAGCAGCACGATCTGGCGTTCAGCCATCTGGAAGAATCGCTTGCCCTCGCAGACTCGTGCGCGGCTCCATACGAGCGCGCCCTTACCCAGCTTGCACTCGCTGAGCTGCACTCAACGACAGGCAACCAGGAGCAAGTCACACCACTTTGCGACGATGTTCACTCCTTCTGCGAGCCACGTGGCGCGCAGCCAGCGCTCGACAGAATGTTCGCGCTATTGCCGACTGCCGCAAAACCACCCTCTCCCGCCTTGCAACGTTCCGGCACATTGACCGAGCGAGAGACTGAGGTGCTTCGCCAGATAGCCAGAGGAAAGAGCAATCGCCAGATCGCCGACGAGATGTTCATCAGCACCCGGACAGTCGAACGCCACGTCGCCAACATCTACACCAAGATCCGTGTTCACAATCGCGTCGAGGCGACAGCCTACGCATTGCAACAGGAACTGACCTGAAACCCGTCAAGCTCCGTCGTCAGCTTGCGTAGTTACCGACACGTCACCGGTTCTCGCCGCTTTCCGAAACTACACAGTTAAACGGATGCCCCCTTCCAGATAAACGAATAGTCTCGACCTATCCGGGGATTCCGCAGGACGTTGACCGCGCGGCCGGCAGCGCCCGGCGGGACCCCGGACCCTGGCAACCAACACGATCACCCTGCAGGGACGTGACAAA
>SLMJ01000160.1 GCA_007133615.1 Thermomicrobiaceae bacterium
CCGGAGGGTCAGCGCGAACTCGGAGGCGATGCGGGTGGCGACATTCGCAACCTGAGTGACCCCGTCAGGATGCACGGCGAGGACGATGCGATAACCCGCATCTTCTACGACACGCCGCGAATGGGGCTGGGGATCGAGAGGAGCGAAAATGCTCAAACAGACGATAGCGAGTCTTGAGCAACTCGCCACTGATGACCCCGAGGTCGCACGCGTCGCGCTGATGTATCGTGACGCGATTCTGGCATTTGACGACCCTCTCTGGGACATCACCCGACTCACACTGCATCACGCATCTCCCGAGCAGGCGCACCCGGCCCTGCACAATCAGTCGATCGGGATCGATCCTGATCGAGTTCGCGACCTGATGCGCACGATGGCCTCCAGCGGAAAACTGGCCGAACTCGCGCCCGGACTTGACCGATTCATCGACACCCAGGATATGATCAGATTTCTCCAGGTCATGATCGAGTGGGACGTCGACGAACTTCAGCGCATCGGCGAGGATCAGGACATTGAGCCTGCCGCCCTCCTTGCACTGGGGAATACAGTTCTGATGCCGCAGTTTCATCGCATCGCGGAGATACTGGCAGACAGTGTGGACGTGGAATCGAACGACATCGGGTTCTGTCCGGTATGCGGATCGTGGCCAGGCATGGCCGAGCAACGGGGCCTGGCGAAACAGCTCTGGTTGCGGTGCGTCCGCTGCGGGACTGGCTGGAAGTCGCGTCATCAGAAATGCGTCTTCTGCGACAACACCGACCATAAGACGCTCGGATACCTGGCTGCCGAAGGGGAGCGCGAAAGCCGGCGAATCAATACATGCAACGAGTGCGACTGCTACATCAAAGTGTTCGCGACGGTTACCCCACTGACTCACGCAGACGTTCTCAGAGTAGATCTCGAGTCGTTCGTTCTGGACGTCGGCGCTGTTGATGCCGGATATCACCAACCGGCGCAACCGGGTTTCCCAATCGAAGTAGCGGTACAACCCGCATCAGAATTGGCGGACAGGTTTTGACCAGCGGAAATGGCCCCCGACCAGCAGAATTCTGCCGGCAGTCGCTCGAAGCGATTCGTGTGTCAGACGAACGACGTCGACGACGAAAACGCGACACTGGGCCTGACCTGGCCGGCATGCAGATGAAGCGCGAGATTCTCGAACGGGCGATCGAGGCTGATCCGGATCCCGACGAATTCGAAGGCTGGTTGTTGCAGCAGGTTATCGATGCACCAGCAGGCGGTCCACTACGGGCGATGGCAATGGAAATCCACGCCGATTACGAAAACGTTCGGGCGGTTGAATCCTTCGGCGGATGGCTGTCCGAGGGAGCACCAACTCCGCGATTTGATCAGACAACGCCGGAAACGAAAAAACGGCGCGGATCATGAATCCGTCGCCGTCCCTGAGAGGTGGCGGTGGCAGGACTCGAACCTGCGGCCAAGGGCTTATGAGTCCCCTGCTCTGCCTCTGAGCTACACCGCCGTGATGCGCTCACAGCCTCGAAGTTTAGCAATCGATTGTACGTCCGTCAAACGCAGTTCCCGACCCGATTTTCGGGCGATTGAGACTGGTAGAATCGACCAGCGACTGATGCCGGACCGGGGAGGAACAACCGCGTGCAATCTCACCGCGAATCAACACAATCTGACATTCTCGACGGGCTCAACGATGAGCAAATCGCCGCGGTGACAACGGTCGATGGGCCGGTTCTGGTCGTTGCCGGACCCGGATCGGGTAAGACGCGGGTTCTAACCCATCGGGTCGCCTACCTGATCGAGCACGCAGGTATCTCTCCCTGGAACATCCTGGCCGTGACCTTCACCAACAAGGCCGCGAACGAGATGAAAGACCGGCTGGTCAATCTGGTCGGTGAAGATGCGCTGAAACTCACGGTCGGTACCTTCCATGCCACGTGTGTCCGGATTCTTCGGCGTGATGCACACATGATCGACATCGATCCACGCTTCACGATCTATGATGCGGCCGATCAAATGGATCTCATCCGCCGGGTGATGAGTAATCAGAATCTGGACACGAAACGGTTCTCCCCGCGAGGAGTGTTAAGCCGGATCTCCGCAGCGAAATCACGATTTCTCGATCCGAGCGCATTCGAAGAACAGATGGCCGACTATTACGATGAAATCGTTTCCCGGGTTTACGCGGAGTACCAGTCAACGCTACGACGCAACAGCGCGCTCGATTTCGATGATCTGCTGGGCGAGACGCTACGGCTGTTCGACGAGAATCCGGACGTCCTGCAACGCTACCAGGATCTCTATCGATACACCCTCGTCGACGAGTATCAGGACACTAACCACGTCCAGTACCGGCTCGTGAAGGCGATGTCAGATGGCTCCCGAAACATTTGCGTTGTCGGCGACCCGGACCAGTCAATTTATGGCTGGCGACAGGCCGACATTCGCAATATTCTCGATTTCAAACGCGACTACCCTGACGCCGCCGAAATTCACCTCGAATTGAACTACCGCTCGACAGACTCCATCGTCAGCGCGGCAGACAGCATTATCAAGGCGAATCGCCAGCGCATTGAGCGAAACCTGCGCACCATCAACGAAGCAGGCGACAACATACGCATACACGAAGCGTTCGACGAAACCCAGGAAGCATCATTCGTGGTCAACGAAATCCGCCGGCTGGTGGCCACCGGTGAGTTCCGCTATCAAGATTGCGCGGTCATGTATCGGACCAACGCGCAGAGTCGTCCGCTCGAAGAAGCGTTCGTCCGAAGCGAGCTCCCATATCAGATTGTCGGCGGTACCCGCTTCTACGAGCGGAAAGAGATCAAAGATGCGATGGCGATCCTGCGGATTATCGCCAACCCGCAAGACGGCGTCTCATTGCAGCGGGTTCTGAACAACACCGCGCTTGGCAAGGGCATCGGGGCAAAGACCCTTGATCTGCTCGACGGATGGGCGTCACTTCACGAGCGGTCTCTCTACGATGCGATCGCCGCAACATCTGGAGACTCACACCTGCCACCACCGGAAGTGCAGAACCGTGCGGCGAATCTCGTCTACGGCGTCTATCAGACGATTCGACGGCTGATCGACCAGAGCACACAGGTTCACCTTTCGAAACTCTTCGACATCGCCATCGAGGAGACTGGTTTCGCTGATCAGTTCCGGGGAACCGGTGATCCAGATCTGATCGAGCGCTGGGAGAACCTGCTCCAGCTTCGCGGCGTACTGACAGGCTATGACGATCTTCGTGAAGAGATCGCGCTGGAGACCTTCCTTGAAGAATCAGCGCTTGTCGCAGGGCAGGATACGCTGGACGACGAAGAGAACCAGGTGACGCTGATCACGCTGCACGCAGCGAAGGGACTGGAATTCCCGATCGTCTTTCTCATCGGTGCGGAAGAGGGGATATTGCCGCACGCGAGAACGCTCGACGACGAAAACCAGGTCGAGGAAGAGCGCCGGCTGTTCTATGTCGGTGTTACCCGCGCGATGCAGAAGCTCTATATCACCTACGCGTTCCGTCGAGCGATGTTCGGGCAGTCCGACGTTAGCTTCCGATCACGCTTCATCGAATCGATCCCTCCGGACCTGATCGACGCACCGGAGCGGAAGCCGACTGCTGCATCGCGAACCCAGTCCCGCGAACCACTCTCGGAAGGTCCGCGAAGCTACGGACGCGGCCAACCTGCTCCAGCCCCAGCACCGGTCGATGTACCAAAACTGTCGCCGGGACAGCGCGTGTTCCATAACCGGTTCGGGGACGGTGAAGTTATCGAGGTTAAGGATCGCGATGGCGACCAGGATGTTACCGTGACATTCAAGCGCCACGGGACCAAACGGCTGGTTGCAAGCCTGGCCAATCTTCAAGTCGACTGATCAGCCAGCAGGGCAAGCGAACAAACAACACGGCACGAGGAGGGAAGCGAGTCATGAACGACAGGAAATGGGTCTACCTCTTTCAGGAGGGTAGCGCGGATCAACGAAATCTCCTCGGCGGGAAGGGCGCCAACCTGGCGGAGATGACCAACGCCGGACTTCCGGTTCCGCCTGGATTTACCATCACCACAGAGGCATGCAACGCGTACATCGAGCTCGACCAGCAGTTCCCGAACGGCCTCTGGGACCAGGCAGAAGTGGCGATGGAGGAGCTGGAGGCGGAGCTTGGCCGGTCGTTCGGCGCCGGGGAAAACCCGCTGCTTGTTTCGGTACGTTCCGGCGCCCGCTTCTCCATGCCCGGAATGATGGATACGATCCTCAATCTCGGACTTACCGATGAATCAGTCGAGGGCCTCGCAAGAGAGGCCGATCCGCGCTTTGCGTACGACTGCTACCGCCGTCTGATCCAGATGTTTGGCCATGTCGTTCTGGGGCTCGACGACGAAGTCTTCGAGGACGTTCTGGATAACCACAAGCGCAAGTCCCGGGTCATCAATGATTTCGAGATTCCGGCCGAACGCTTGCAGGATGTCGTCACCGATTACAAGAAGATCATCCATGATCACGCCGGTGAGCCATTCCCGAATGATCCGCGAGAACAGCTCCGTAAGGCGATCGTTGCCGTATTCGACTCCTGGAACAATCGCCGGGCGATCGATTACCGCAACTATCACGGTATCCCGCACAACCTTGGAACCGCGGTGAATGTTCAGGCAATGGTCTACGGCAATATGGGCGATGATTGCGCGACCGGAGTCGCATTCACCCGGAACCCGAGCACTGGTGAGAACCGGATCTTCGGCGAGTTCCTGGTCAACGCGCAGGGTGAGGATGTGGTCGCCGGCGTCCGTGACCCGCAGCCGATCAATGGCATGAGCGAGAGTTCAGCGATCGCGCCGGCATACGATCAGCTGCGAGAGATCGCCAGTCGCCTCGAAGCCCACTATAAGGACATGCAGGACCTCGAGTTCACCATTCAGAACGGTCGTCTCTATATGCTCCAGACCCGCTCTGGCAAACGAACCGGGGCGGCAGCGGTGAAGATCGCCATCGATATGGTTGACGAGGGCCTGATCACCGAGACAGAAGCCATTCAGCGCGTCGAGCCTCAGCAACTTGATCAGCTGCTGCATCCGAGAATCGATGACTCCGCCGAAAAGAACATTATCGCCACGGGGCTTCCGGCCAGCCCGGGTGCGGCATCCGGCAAGGTCGTCTTCGATGCCGATGAAGCCAAAGAAATGGCCGAGGATGGCGAACACGTAATCCTGGTACGACTCGAGACCTCACCAGACGATTTCCACGGAATGCTCGCCGCACAGGCGGTGCTGACAGGCCGTGGCGGGATGACATCCCACGCGGCAGTGGTTGCCCGTGGTGTCGGCAAACCATGTGTTGTCGGGGCGACATCACTGACGGTCGACTACGATAAACAGCAGATCCGTTGCGGAAGCGTCACTGTCGAGAAGGGCGAGTACATTACCCTCGATGGCGCGACCGGCGAGATCATGCTGGGTCAGGTCCCGACCATCGAGCCAGAAATGAGCGATGACCTCAGTCGCCTGCTCAGCTGGTCTGATTCGGTCCGCGTGCTCGGCGTTCGGGCGAATGCTGATACGCCGGACGACGCGCTCAAGGCCCGGGAGCTTGGCGCCGAGGGCATTGGACTCTGCCGAACAGAGCACATGTTCTTCGCCGGCGAGCGGATATGGGCAATGCGGGAAATGATCGTCGCGTCAAATCACGAGGAACGCATCGCGGCGTTGAAAAAGCTGGAGCCAATGCAGCGAGAAGACTTCGCCGGCATCTTCCGGGCGATGGACGGGTTCCCGGTGACGATCCGCACGCTGGATCCGCCGCTGCATGAATTCCTGCCCAGTTCTGAGGAAGGCATCCAGGAACTCGCCGACGACATGAACATCTCGGCGTCCGAGCTGCGAACAAAGGTAACCGCACTGGCCGAGTCAAACCCAATGCTGGGCCACCGCGGCTGTCGCCTGGGAATCACCGATCCGGAGATTACCGAAATGCAGGCCCGGGCAATCTTCGGCGCAGCGATGGACTGCGTTAGAGAGGGCATCGACGTTCATCCGGAGATCATGATCCCACTCGTCAGTGATGTACGTGAACTCCGGCTTCAGCGAGCTGTGGTCGACCGGGTCGCCGAGGAGTTTTTCGCCGAAAACGGCCAGCGGATCGACTATCTCGTGGGAACGATGATCGAGTTGCCCCGAGCAGTGCTCACGGCCGACGAGATCGCAAAGGAAGCCGATTTTTTCAGCTTCGGCACGAACGATCTGACACAGACCGCGTTCGGGCTGAGCCGA
>SLMJ01000366.1 GCA_007133615.1 Thermomicrobiaceae bacterium
CAGCTCACGCCGGAAGGAACGGACAAACTCATCGTAGCCGTTCGCAGTCGTGGCCGCGGGTATATCGGATCTCCGAGACATTGGAGGCTCCTCTCTACCAGACACTTTCAGAATGAAAGAACGGTGTCTGTGAACGCTGTGGCAGTAATCCAACCGCCGGTTCTGGAGAGAAGTGGTCTCAGTTTCCTTACTCTGATGGGATAACCAGGGGGATGGAGCCCACGGGCGGACTCGAACCGCCGACCTCATTCTTACCAAGAATGTGCTCTGCCTCCTGAGCTACGTGGGCGTAACTCGCAGCAAATGATACTCGATAACAGCGCCTGCGCCAAATGATAAGCGTGAGCAATCCGCGATGGATAATCAGTCGCTGGTTCGGGCGGGCTCTGCCTCTCGCTCCCCGTCCCGACTCCCGACTTCCTCCTCGGATTGAAGCTTCTTCTGCAACTCAGACGCATCCGGAGCGCCTGGCTCCCAGGAGTTGCCGCCGAACGGTTCAACAGTGAATCCAAGCCGTCGGAGAAACGGCGCAACCCATCGTGCCGGATGTGGTTTCGGGTTGACTGGATGACCGGGTGCATGCGAGTCCGACCCGGAGCTGACGATCAGGTTCCGATCGATTGCCATCGAACGATACTTTGTTGTGTCGGAGTCGCTGTAGGAGCGGTAATGGCCTTCAAGGCCGTCGATCGCCGCAATTTTCAGCATCCGATCAAGTTGATCCTCGCTCATCAGGCCACCGCCATCATCCCGGCCCGGATGCGCCACAATGCAAACTCCGCCAGCTTCTTTCGCCGCGGCGACGGTTTCATCCAGTGGTGTATCAACTTTGAGATCTTCTCCGGCATTGATCACCAGCCGATGGGCAGTCATCAGGTTCGTCGCGTGACCATCCTTGATAATAGTCCGCAACACGTGGACGGGCAGAAGCGGGCGCCCCGCGACGATCTCGTCCAGCGACTTCAGCTGCTTTCCCTGATTCTCGACCAGTTGAATCGCCCGTTCAGCGGCTGCCCGCAAGTTGTCGTCCTGTTGTTTGATTAACTGCCGAAACCGCTCGGCTCGGGGGAGCTCCGGATCCACGTTGTAGACCAGCAGGTGCCACTGGCGATTGTCCCATTCGGTTGTGACTTCGATGCCGGGCACGACCGTGATTCCGCGAGGCTGGGAACGCTCGATCATCTCGTCAACCGAGCGCATCGTGTCGTGATCGGCAACCGCGATCACCCGAAAATTTCGTTCGGCGAGGTGATCAACCAGTTCCTGAGGAGTCCAGTCTCCGTCACTTGCCAGGGTATGCATGTGGACGTCGACTGCGTCATGCGGTTTGAGCACTTCATTCGGCGAAACGTACATTGCTAGGCGGTATCCTCTCCTGTGCCCGGTCCTGCGGCTCGCAGATTATGTTCTGAGTATATCGCCTGCTCCAGATTATCAGCCTCTGGGCGAGTTGCTTCCCCTGAAAGTGGCAGAATTCGTGCAGAAACGCAATCAGGTCCGAGAAGGGTAAAGCAATGGCGCACCGTGATGACATCGTAACGTTCTGCGATGAACTTCTTGATTCAGCGAGCTTCCGGGACATCGCCCAGAACGGTCTACAAATCGAAGGTAAGCAAGAGGTCCGGAAGATCACCACCGCGGTCAGTTGCAACCAGCACACGATCGATGCCGCTGTTGAAAACGGATCAGATGCGATCCTGGTTCATCACGGCCTTGTGCTGAACGGTCAGGTTGGCGACATTCGTGGCCCAGTACGAAACCGGCTAAGTGCAATCCTGGCCAACGATATAAGTCTGATCGGCTACCATCTCCCGCTAGACGGCCAGCCGGAAATTGGCAATAACGCCCGGTTGGCAGCCGAGCTCGGCCTTGAAATCGTGGAGCCTCTGGATACGTTTGGACCGCCAGCGGTCGGCTACATCTGCCAACCACCGTCTGATATAACCACCGAACAACTACAGGCAAAACTGGAAGCGCTCACCGGGCAGGCCGTTATCAGGCTGGATGGAGGCCGCGAAGAAGTCTGGCGAGTGGCCGTGCTCTGCGGCTCCGGCGCTCCTGCACTCGACGAAGCTGCCGAGAAACAGTGTCAAGTACTACTCACCGGAGATGCCCGGGAACCAAGCATGGCAATGGCGCGGGAATCCGGCGTGACGGTACTGGTCGGTGGGCACGAGGCGACCGAACGTCTGGGAGTTCAAGCACTTGCCGAAAAGATTCGGCAGCATTTCGGCGTTGATTACACATTTGTCCCGGATCCCAACCCTCTCTAACCGGCGATTCCCGGCATTTTCTCTGCTACTATCGGAGATCAGAGATCCGAGTTTGAATCGTGTACCGTCAACTGAACATGATCCGGACCGTGCAGGAGAGGAACGACCGATGACAACGCTGCCGGATATTTTCAAAGCGTACGACGTCCGTGGGGTCTATCCGAACGAACTCGATCCCGAAATCGCCTATCAGATCGGCCGGGCGCTAGTCGTTTACCTGAATGCGCAGGAAATCGCGGTCGGACGAGACATGCGGGTCTCATCGCCATCCCTGTCCAGCGCGATCATCGACGGAATTCTGGACCAGGGTGCTGACGTCTGCGACGTGGGACTCGTGAGCACTGATGGTCTGTACTTCGCCGTGGGCAAATATGGGTTTGACGGCGGTGTGATGGTCACCGCATCGCACAACCCGCCGGAATACAACGGGTTCAAGATCTGCCGTTCCGAAGCCCGGGCGCTGAGCATGGATGAAGGAATCGGTGATATCCGCGATCTGGTCGAGAAGAATCAGTTCAAGGATCCGGATGCGCGTGGAGCCGTTCACGAACGGGATGTCCTGAGCCCATTCTCGGATCACGTCCTCTCGCTCATCGATGTCGACAGCGTCAAGCCAATGAAGATCGCAATCGACGCCGGAAACGGAATGGGCGGCAAGGTCGTCCCGGCGGTATTCGGCAAGCTTCCGACCGAGGTTGTGCCGCTCTTCTTCGAGCTCGATGGACGATTTCCCAATCACCTTGCGAACCCGATCGAGCCGGAAAACGTAGAAGACCTGCGGAAGGCGATTGCCGAGCACAAGGCCGACTTCGGTATCGCATTCGATGGTGACGCTGACCGCATGTTCATTCTGGATGAGCACGGTGAATTCGTCGGTGGCGATATGGTCACCGCACTTGTGGGCAAGGCCATGCTCAACAAGCATCCTGGTTCGTCAATCGTCTACAACCTGATCTGCTCCCGCGCAGTTCCGGAGACAGTCGAACGAGAAGGTGGAACACCGATCATTTCGCGGGTCGGTCACTCCTATATCAAGGCCACCATGCGAAAGAATGACGCCGTCTTCGGCGGTGAACACTCCGGACACTTCTACTTCCGTGACAACTGGTACGCCGACTCCGGAATCATCGCCGCGCTGACCGTTATCGAGCTCCTCTCGAAGGAAGGCAAGACAATCTCCGAAGCGCTCAAGCCGCTCGATCCGTATGTCCGATCGGGAGAGATCAATTCCGAGGTCGCAGACCAGTCGGCAGTGCTCCGTAAGATCGAGAACCACTTCTCAGATGCCGATATCAGTCATCTCGACGGGTTGACCGTCAGCTATGATGACTGGTGGTTCAACGTGCGTGGCTCCAATACCCAGCCACTTCTCCGGTTGAACGTGGAGGCTGCGAACAGG
Source organism: Thermomicrobiaceae bacterium (assembly GCA_007133615.1). Taxonomy (GTDB): domain Bacteria; phylum Chloroflexota; class Chloroflexia; order Thermomicrobiales; family Thermomicrobiaceae; genus SLMJ01. Next base: position 3,673 of record SLMJ01000366.1, read on the forward strand.
GATCTCCTGAAAGAGAAGACCGACGAGGTACTCGCAATTATTCGGGGTTAGTTGCAGGTCATGAACTCACAAGAATCGTCGTTGATTATCGAACCGGGCGAGGAGCTTCGCATCGTGAAGCTCCGCCCGGACGGATCAGAAGCCGCGACTTATCCCGGCACGCTGGTCGCTGAAACACCGGACTGGGTGGTCGCCCGGGCCGTCTGGACTTTCCGGCGAATGGAATTCGACTACTGGACATTCGAGCCCGGCGATTGTCTCTTCGAATACTTCGCGAAGATCGAGCCTTTCAACGCATTCGTCGTCTTCTCGCAAGAGGACGAACTGAAAGGCTGGTACTGCAACATCACCCATCCGACAACGGTTACGAGCGATTCCGTCTTCTGGCATGACCTGTATCTGGATGTCGTTCAGAAGCGAGACGGGGAGATCATGGTGCTGGACGAAGATGAACTTGCCGAGTCCAGGCTTCACCAGACGGACCCGTCACTTCACCGCATGATTACGAATGCGCGCGATTCGGTGGTCGAAAAGATGCGACACGGGGCATATCCGTTCTCGGAATTTGACAATCCGAACGGTTGAGAATCGTTCTCCCGGGATCATTCGTGACGCCCGGGGATTTAGAAACCGGGTGTCGCCCACGTGAGTGATGTCGACCTCAGTCTGGCTCTGTTCGGCGGGATTGCGCTGGTCCTGGGATTGCTGTCCAGGTGGCTCAAACAGAGTTTTCTGTCTGAGAACCTGCTGGCATTGCTCGTCGGCGTGGTAACGGGTCCGATCGTTCTCGGGTGGCTCGACGTTTCCGAGTGGGGTGACCAATCCAGAATCATCGAGGTGGTCGCTGAAATTACGCTGGCAATCGCTTTGATGGAGATTGCGCTCCGCCTTCCCAAGCGAGAGTTTCTGCATCATCTGCGCTCCTATGTGATTCTCCTCGGCGCGCTGATGCCCCTGATGTGGATCTCTACCGGGTTGATCGTCTGGCTGCTGCTCGATGTCCCGGTCTGGATTGCTCTGCTTATCGGAGCAGTGCTCACACCGACTGATCCGATCGTGGCCAGTTCGGTTGTCACCGGGCCGGTGGCCGAGAAATACCTGCCCACCCGATTACGCGACACGCTCTGGGCCGAATCCGGGGCGAACGACGGTCTGGCCTACCCATTCGTCGCCCTGCCAATACTTGTGCTGGCCACCTCATTTGAGAGTGCGTTTGGAGAGTGGGTTTATCGCGCCGTCCTTTACGAGATCGGCGCTGCCGCGTTGATCGGTGCGGCGATCGGTTATGCCGCCGCCCGAATGCTGATGTGGGCCGAGATTCGTCACACGATCGACCCTCAGTCGTTCCGAACGTTCACACTCGCGCTCTCGTTGACGACGCTCGGAATCACCGCGCTTGCCGGTACCAAGGGTCTCCTCGGCGTCTTCGTTGCCGGAGTCGTTTTCCACATGGCAGTTGGCGAGCACGAAGACGACGAGGTCGAGCCCGTCCAGGGAGCGATCGACCACTTCTTCACGATTCCAGCTTTCGCACTGATCGGGATCACGATTCCGCTGGATGGCTGGCGAGAACTCGGCTGGGCCGGAGTCGGTCTGGTGGCAGCGGTGATCCTCGTGCGCCGGCTCCCCGCGATGCTCCTGGTTTCACGCTGGGTTGGAACGCTTCGATCCTGGCCGGATACTCTGTTCGTTGGATGGTTCGGGCCGCTCGGAATCGGTGCTCTGTACTATGCGGCCTATGTTTACGGTGAGACCGGAAACGAGCAAGCATGGTATGTCGGGACGCTTGTGATCTGCGCATCGATCACAATCCACGGTCTGACCGCGACACCGTTTTCCCACTGGTACGCTCGCTGGAGTGGTGCTGAAACCTCAGAAGCACAGAGCTAACGGTTGAAGTATCCCGACGATTCGAGGATATCTTGAACCTGATCGAGTGGGATTTCCTCGCGTACGCGACCTTTCCGACCATTCGTTGTCGTCGCCATAAACAATGAATTCAGGACCGATTCTTCGGTCGCATCGATCGCAGCCTCAAATATCGGATCTATCCAGTGCCCCTCAACAACCCGCTGTTCTCCGACAGGGTTCTGCAGATCAGGCCGATACGTCGTGGAGAACGCGATGAGCAGCTCGCCACTACCGTTCGCACCAATCGATCCTGTTCTCCCCAGACCCAGCGACGCCCGCTTTGCAACTCTCCCGAGCTGGTGCGGGCCAAGCGGGGCGTCAGTCGCAACGACGACGATTCCGGAGCCCTCATCCTGAGGCTCAGACACTGGACCGGGCAAGGGGAAGTGGCGCCCAACTGGTACGCCGTCGACCGTTAGCCGGTGTCTCGCTCCAAAGTTCGTCATGGTGAGCACGCCAACGGTCCAGCCGCCGAACTCTTCATCCAACACCCGCGAAGATGTGCCGATTCCGCCTTTGAATCGGAACGAATGCATTCCGGTTCCAGAACCAACAGCACCCTCCTCGACGGGCCCTGATTGCGCGGCATCCAGTGCTGTCGCAACATGTTCGTTCGTCAAATGTGAGCCGCGAGCG
>SLMJ01000380.1 GCA_007133615.1 Thermomicrobiaceae bacterium
CACAGGCGGCTGTGAAGACGCTCACTCCGGCCGAGGTCCGCGACACCGGCAGTCAGATCATACTTGCCAACACCTATCATCTCCTGCTGCGCCCTGGACCCGAGTTAATCCGTGAAGCCGGCGGTGTGCATTCATTCATGAACTGGGACGGTCCGCTCCTGACTGACTCCGGCGGATTTCAGGTGTTCAGCCTGTCCACCATTCGGAAAGTCAGGGAAAGTGGAGTGGAGTTTCGTTCCCATCATGACGGGCGAGCACTCGAGTTGACCCCGGAATCAGTGATCGACCTGCAAATGGACTTTCAGTCGGACGTGATGATGCCGCTGGACCAGTTGGCTGGTTACGAAGATCCGTCAGACACTCAACGCGAGGCCGCGGATCGTACGATTCGCTGGCTCGACCGTGCCAGAGACTACCTGACGTCCATACGGGAAGCTGGACGATCAACGGGATTGTTGTTTGGGATCACGCAGGGCGGGTTCGATCCATCTCGTCGAGCCGAAATGGCCAGGCAGACAGCCGAACGAGATATGGACGGCTTCTCGATCGGAGGGCTGAGCGTTGGAGAGCCGAAGGCGGAGATGTTCCAGATGCTGGATGCGTCACTCGAGGGGCTCCCGAAGGATCGAGTTCGATACCTGATGGGAGTAGGTTCGCCGGAGGATCTCTGGGAATCGGTGTCGCGGGGAGTAGATATGTTCGACTGCGTTCATCCAACACGGGTTGCGCGGCGCGGTGCATTGTTTACTCGGGACGGCAGGGTTAACATAACCGCTTCACGATTCCGGGATCGATTTGTCCCGTTTGATGAGACGTGTGACTGTCTCATGTGCACCGGGTTCTCGGCAGCGTACGTACATCATTTGTTTCGGGCTGGAGAGATGCTTGGGCAGCGACTCGCTTCGATTCATAACCTCCGGTTTCTCCATCGAATGACGGAGGAAATGCGGAGCGCGATCCGCAATGGCACGTTTGACGAGCAATGCAATGAATTTCTCAGCCGATATTCCCGTGTTGATGAACGCGTGACGCAGGAGCAGCGGGAACGCTGGAAGAATCAGCAGATTGCAAAGCGCAAGAGTGTCACGGGGCAGGGATAGCGATGAGGAGAACACAAGGAGCGACGCTGCACGCAACCGTGCGTGGAAGAGTACAGGGAGTGGGGTTTCGTCAGTTCGTGCAGGGTCATGCCGCACAACTTGGCCTGGCAGGCTGGGTCCGTAACCGACCCGATGGGAGTGTCGAGCTTATGGCCGGCGGTGACCAGGAAGTGATACACCAACTGATCGAAGAACTCCGTTCCGGCCCACCGGCAGCCCGAGTAGAGGAACTTGACGTGGCATGGTCAGAGGAGAACGGTCTACCCAATCCATTCCAGATTCGAGCATGAGCGGTAATCGCTTTTCGTACCAGGTCCGACGAGCGTGGGTGATTCTCCTGGCTGGATTCGCACTGTTCGCCGCGTTATTCGTATTCGCGATCTCGTCGGCGTACTCGTACGTTCGTGAGGGAACGCAAACCCATACCAGCGTGGTCGAGCCGGTTAGCGGCTCCAGTCTGCTCATCAGGTCCGAGCACCAGCAAGACTGGCGGCTCGTGACGGAGCGAACATCCGTGGAAGAAGGGGACTACATTTCGACGGGTTCGGGGACTGTCGGATGGGTCACCCTCTTTGACCAGGGAACAGTAGAGATCTCCGAGAACTCCGTTATACAGGTAAACCGTATGCGCACTTCAAGGCTCTTTCAGGACCAGAAGGAGATTGAAATCGAGCCGATCCGTGGTTCGGTCTACGTTGGTATGGCTCCTCGCGGAGAATACAACTCGTCAGTCTTCCGGGTTCGGTCGGGGCCAGCAACCATCCGGATGAGGGATGAAATACGCTCTGATGAAACGGGGTCTTTCCTGGTAGAGACGCAGCGACTTGATCCAACAGGTGACCAGGATGTGCCGATTCTCTCGGTCCGGGTCGCGGTTCTACGGGGCGTCGCAACTGTTGAGAGCGAACGTGGCGACCGACGCCTGGTGGCCAACGAACAGGTCGTCCTGGACTCAGATGGCAAGTTCGGGGAACGAACCACTGCCATGCGTGAGCTAATCAGGAACGGTTCATTCGATCGCCAGCTGTCGGATTGGGTGGAGTATCAGGAGAATCCGGGGAACAGTCCTGGCAATGCCGGAACGATCGAACGGGTGCAGACCGATGAGAGTGACTCCGGGGTCGCGCTACAGATTTCACGAGCGACTGATCTAGGAGACAACTGGGAGACCGGTATACAGCAGACGATCGGCCAATCGCTTCGTGTCCATTCTTCGTTACAACTTTCGATGGACGTACGAGTTGAGGAACAGTATCCACCCGGCGGAGGCGATGAGCTCACTGAATTCCCGATGATCGCACGCATCGAATACGTAGACGTACAGGGGCATGAGCGAGAATGGTGGCACGGGTTCTACATTATGAGTAATCCGGGTAACCCAGTCACTTCCGATCGTGCAACGCGGATTCCGCGCGGAGAATGGACCGCGGCAAATCTCGATCTTGGCGATCTCGAACCGCTCCCATGGCATGTTTCATCGTTGACGTTCTACGCCTCAGGTCACAACTACCGTACTCTCGTCACGAATATCTCGCTTACGAGTAGCGAACTCGGTGACGAGCAGTATGATTGATAAAGGTATACGTACGGGCTGTGGATCCAGACTACTGAAAGGGCGCGACGGGTAGATGGCAACGATATCGATCATCGGGAGTGGCTACGTCGGGCTGGTTTACGGGGCGGCGTTCGCCGACCTTGGTAATCACGTCTACGGGATCGACATAAACGAGGAGAAAGTCAAACAGCTCCAGGCAGGGAAATGCCCGATCTTCGAACCGGGGCTCGAAGAAATGCTGCAGCGCAACATCAGCGCCGGGCGACTCGAGTTCACCACTTCGTATGAGGCGTCGGTTCCGGAATCCGAGTTCGCGTTCATCTGCGTTGACACCCCGTCCGCGTTCAACGGCGAAGCGGATATGCGCATGGTGCGGTCTGCGGCGGAAATGCTCGGCAAAACGTTGCGCGGACATACCATCATTATCAACAAGAGCACGATGCCGATCGGCTCGGGTGACCTGGTCTCATCAATCGTTGAGAAGGTCAAACCAACAGGCACAACGTTTGCTGTGGTTAGCAATCCAGAGTTCCTGCGGGAAGGCAACGCAGTGCGTGATGTCTTCCAGCCGAGTCGCATTGTGCTCGGCTCCGACGATCCAGCCGCCTGTGACGAGGTAGCTGCGCTGTATTCGACACTGAATGCGGCGACTGTTGTCACCGACACGCGGACCGCAGAGATGATCAAGTACGCCTCGAACGCGATCCTCGCGACGCGAATCAGTTTTGTAAACGAGATCGCCCAGATCTGTGAAGGCGTCAATGCGGACATCAGCGTGGTCAGTCGTGGAATGGGCCTCGACCCCCGTATTGGTCCGCTGTTCCTCGATGCGGGCATCGGCTTCGGCGGATCCTGCTTCCCAAAAGATGTACGTGCACTCGCTCACATGGCGGCTGAATCAGGATGTCACCCGCAGCTCCTCCACGCGGTTCTGGAGATCAATCAGGACCAGCGGAGACGGTTCGTACACAAACTTCAGGACATCCTTGAGGACCTGAACGGCCGTCGAATTGCCGTCTGGGGACTCTCGTTCAAGCAGGATACGGATGATATTCGTGAGTCGCCAGCGCTTGACGTAATTCGCATGCTCATTCAGCGCGGTGCATCTGTTGCGGCATACGATCCGGCTGCAATGGAGAACTCACGGCGTGAGATTCCGGACGTATGTTATTCGGATGATCAGTACGGGGCAGTTGAAGACGCCGATGCGCTGCTTCTTATAACTCCGTGGAACCAGTTCCGCCAGGCCAATCTGGAAAAGGTCCGCGAACTGATGAAGACGCCGGTCCTTCTCGATGGTCGAAACATCTACGACCCGGAGGACGTGCGAAAGCTGGGGTTTGTTTATGCCGGAATCGGACGCTAGGTACGAACCGATCTGGGATCCGGAAGCTGCCGGTCCTGTTGAGGTTGGAGTTGACGCAATTGAAATCGAACGGATCTCGGCTGCGCTAGAACGGTTCGGTCAGCGATTCCTGAATCGAATCTACACCGAGCTGGAACGGGAACGATACGGAAAGCGCCCGGCAGAGCTTGCGGCGAGATTTGCCGCTAAAGAAGCCGTCATGAAGGTGCTCGGCACCGGTGTGCGCGGGGTACGCTGGCGGGACATCGAGGTGCTTCCGAACCGGCGTGGAAAACCGATCGTGAGGCTCCACGAGACGGCCGCTGCGCGGGCACGGTTGCTCGGTTTTCGTCACATCGCAATCTCATTGACCCATAGCAGAAGTGATTCAATCGCGATGGTAGCTGCGACGAAACTACCTGGAACGTATGGAGAGGACGACCAGCCGTGACGGCACTTCTCAACGCGGACGAGATACGCGCAGCCGAACACGCCGCGATTGACGCCGGGATTTCCGAGGCGGAACTCATGGCGAGAGCCGGCAATGGTATTGCCGATCTCATCCACCAGGATTCAGTGTTCGCATCAAACGCAGTCGTTCTGGCCGGACCAGGGAACAATGGCGGGGACGGAGTCGTAATCGCCGCTCGCCTGGCCGAACATGGCTGGAAGGTCTCGCTCTGGTGCTGGAATCGGCCGGAAATCGGCGATGTTCCCGCAGACGAGGGTTCCTTGAAACAGGTCAGCCGTCTCGAATCGATTGACGAGTTGTCCGGTGCACTTGAGTCGACTGACGTACTCATCGACGCGGTCTTCGGAGCAGGAAGCAGAGCGGAGCTTCCGGAAGATGTCGTTTCCGCGTTCAACCTTGTACGTACGCACCTTCAGAAGCGGTACATTCAGGTCTGGGCGGTTGATGTTCCTTCCGGAGCGTCTTCTGACGATGGTTCGGTCGCCGATAAAGCGTTACTCGCGGACGTCACCGCCATGATCGGGCTTCCCAAAGTGGGAGCCTATCTGCTGCCTGCTGCAGGATATACCGGGGACATCCGTTACGTCGAGATTGGCCTCGAAGAGCCTGATAACCTGAACGCTGATCGCGCACGGCTGATTTCCGCGCGACGAGCACGACAGGCGCTTCCAACGCGCCGGACAGGTGTTCACAAGCGATCGGCCGGAACGTTGCTGGTGATCGGTGGCGCACCGAACTACTTTGGGGCGCCAAGATTAACCGGCGAAGCCGCGCTGAGATCGGGCGCCGGACTGGTCAGCATTGCTGCCCCGTCGAGTATTATCAGCTCTATTGCGACCGCTGTGCCAGAACTCACGTTCGTTCCGCTGCCTGCGAGCGAGCACTCAAGCGCGGCCGGGCGGATGGCGAAGATCGTTCGGGACAACTGGTCGAGTGTTGACGCGTTAGCGATCGGACCCGGACTCGGGACTGACGACCCGGTGCCCGGCTTCCTTTCGCAGTTGCTCGGGTTCGACGGTGGCTTGCGGTCCGGGATCGGTTTTGGAACTCATGATGAACCAGATCCTGTCGAGCCGTTTGCCGGTCGTGCCGTGATCGACGCAGACGGATTGAACTGGCTTTCAACACAGGATGAGTGGTGGAAAACGCTCTCGAATGCCGAGCTGGTGCTGACGCCGCACCCCGGTGAACTTGGACGGCTGTTGGGCGTGGAGCGTTCGGAGATCGAATCAGACCCATGGACGCACGCCAGGAACGCGGCGTCGAAGTTCGGTCATGTTGTGGTCCTGAAGTACGCCTATTCAGTTGTCGCGACACCAGATGGAAAACTCTGGGTGGCGCATCAGGCACCAGTCGGACTGGCGACAGCCGGCTCCGGTGATGTTCTGACCGGGGTGATCGGCTCGCTCCTGGCGCAGGGTTGTTCTAAAGTTGAAGCCGCAATAGCCGGCGTGCGGCTATCACTGGAAGCCGCGCTGGAATCCGCTGCCTACGACGGGACTACCGGCTATCTGGCGTCAGACATTATCGAACACCTTCCGGCGGCTCGAGAACAGATCATTCGTTCCCGGAACCTGATTGGATAAGGGAGTCAGCATCAGATGACAGTTGATACCAGCGTTGAAAAGATCATGACCCGATCGGTCATCACCTGCACGGCGGAGACAGATGTTGGAGAAGTTGCCCAGCTCATCTGGGAAAACGATGTCAGCTCCATTCCTGTAACCGAGCAGGGCAAGGTCATCGGGATGGTGACGGACTACGATCTGATCTCGCGGCAGACCGAATACGATGGCCCGATCTACGTCCCGTTCATCGATCTCTATTTCCAGGTACCCGGCACCGGCGATCCCGAGCAGCTCCGGCGGATCCTGGCGACGACGGCTCGTGAACTGATGAGCTATCCCGTTCGAACCGTTCATCCCGGTGACACGGTGCAGGACGCAGCGACAATCATGTACGAATTGAGAATCAACGCGATTCCAGTGGTCGATGACGATGAACAGCTCGTCGGGATCGTGACGCGCGCTGACATCGTCCAGATGATTGCGATCGAAGAGGCGCGGTATCTGGCCGAGCAGGCCAAGAACTGAATCGACCGGATTCAGCCATGAAATCTGGATAGCAGCGCATGAAAAAGCCGGGGCGAATGTCGTCCCGGCCTTCCCATTCCCTTTATGACCCGTTAAAACGTGATCAGGATGGATCTTCCATCATTTCATCGCCGCTGTGTTGTCGAAGCATCTCGACGTCATCACGAACGACGAACGTCCGTCCTGACATCTCATCTCGAACATAACCGAGTGTACGGTCATCCATCCAGCGATAAATCGTCGGCCGGGTAACGCCGAGCTGCTGCGCGGCATTGCCAATGCTGACGAGATCAGCCGGCTCGTACGACCGGAACTTGGCCATCGAAATCATTCGGCCCAGATCAGTTTCCCAGAAACTCCGTGGGACCTGATATGCATCTGAACCTGGCGGCCAGAAGAGCATCTGCAAGACCGACTCAATAGCTTCGAGAACCCGCTCCCGCTCTTCTCGCGTTTCTCCCTGCGCGATCTGCGAAAGCTTCTCGAGGTCCTGACCCATCGGGCCCGCCCGGAGATCCTCGATCTCAAGTTTTCGAACGGTATCTGGGTGTAGACGACGCATCAGGCGATGATGATGACTGTAGACTAGAAGCAACGCATCGTCCATTGCTTTGCGATAGTTAGGTCTTTCTGCGTCCACGACCCGACCTCTCCTGGTCCGATTCTCACCGCCTCCACTGTACGTACCTATTGTACGCGCGGGCCGAAATTGGGTCAAGAACGCCAGGTCTCCACCGGGCGCTACCCGATCTGCAACCCACCGTATCCTATTCGGCAAGATTTTGTCCCGATAGTCCGCAACTGCGTTAGAATAGTTGTCGTTCATGTTATATTCAGAGGCGGCATTGGACACAGGGTCGTCAGGGGACGTCATTGCGTATTCTCATCCGGATCTTCCGCTACATCACCCCGTACTGGAAATGGCTGGTCATAGGCTACGCCGCCATGATCGTCAGCATCGGAATGCAGCTGGTGATCCCCCGGTTGGTTGAGTATGTCATCGACTCCGGTCTGGTGGAGGAAAGCTCCCGGACGCTGACGATCGGTGTGCTGGCGATCGTTGCGGTCGGCTTCACACAGGGTATCTTCACGTTCCTGCGCAGCTATATGTTTCAGTTTCTGGCAGAACGAGTCGGGTACGACATCCGAAATCAGCTCTACGGGCACATGCAATATCTGCCGTTTTCATTTTTCGATCGATCTCACACCGGTCAGTTGATGTCACGCGGGACAGAAGACATCAACTCCATTCGCCGGTTCCTCATGTTTTCTCTACGGATGGTCGTCCAGACTGGTGGAATGCTGATCATCATCACGATCATCCTCTTCACGATCAACTGGGAACTGGCGCTGCTGTCGCTGGCGCTTATGCCGATTCTGATCGGTGCGGCGGTGAACTTTGGCCGGACGATTCGCCCTCTCTACCTCAGCGTTCAGCAGCAATTCGGAGTGATGACGACCCGGATGCAGGAAAATCTCGCCGGGACCCGGGTGGTTCGGTCGTTTGCCCAGGAAGACCGTGAAATCGAAGAGTTCGACTCGGAACTCACCAGTCTTTACGATCGTCATATGGCCGCGATCAAGCGATCCGCGTTCTATTTCCCATTCATGACGCTTCTCTCGATGATCTCAGTTGCGGTGATCCTCTGGTACGGTGGACGTCTGATCGTGCAGAACCAGTTGACGGTGGGTCAGCTCTCGGCGTTCTACCTTTATCTGGCGATGCTGCAGGGCCCGATCCGGCAACTCGGATTCGTGATCAACAGTGTCGCCCGGGCAATGGCATCCGGAGACCGCATCTTTGAAGTCCTGGATGCGAAGCCATCCATCCGCACGAAGCCTGATGCAGTGACCCTGGACACTATTGAAGGTCACGTGAAGTTCGAGAATGTCTCGCTCCGCTATCCCGGCAACTCTGAATATGCCCTGCGAAACGTGAACCTGGAAGCCCAGCCCAATCAACGGGTGGCGCTTATCGGCGCGACCGGCGCTGGGAAGAGCTCGATTACCGCGCTGATTCCGCGGTTCTATGATGTTACTGACGGTCGTGTGCTGGTCGACGGACACGATGTCCGTGACGTCAATCTCGAGTCACTACGGCGGCAAATCGGAATCGTGTTGCAGGACACGTTCCTGTTCTCGGTCTCGATCCGGGATAACATCGCGTACGGCCGTCAGGACGCCACTGAACAAGAGGTCATCGCTGCGGCAAAGGCCGCGCGGGCCCACGATTTCATTCTCCAGATGTCCGAAGGCTACGACACCGTCATCGGAGAGCGCGGTGTCTCCCTGTCCGGTGGTCAGAAGCAGCGAATCGCCATCGCTCGCGGGTTGCTGATGGACCCGGCGATTCTAATCCTCGACGATGCGACATCCAACGTCGATACCGAAACCGAACACGCGATCCAGATGGCGCTGGCCGAGTTGATGCAGGAACGGACCACGTTCGTCATCGCGCATCGGCTCCAGACTCTGAAGTCGGCCGATCAGATTCTCGTCCTCGACCACGGCGAGATCGTCGAGCGTGGTCAGCACGATGACCTGCTGAAGCGTGGCGGAATCTACGCGAATATCTACGAACTGCAATTGAGGGAGCAGGAAGAGGTCGCGGCAGTCGCCGACTGATCTCGGGGTTATGGTCGTTAGCAAACAGGTAACTCCAGACGACGAGGTTCTTGGAAAGGCGTACGACAGTCGCGTTGCGCGTCGGCTGCTCGACCGCGCCATGCCCTATCGACGCAAGATGATCTTCACTGCCTTCCTCATGGCGGTGACGGCCGGAGCCGATCTGGCGCTGCCGTTCCTGTTCGGGCTCGGCATCGACGTCGTCAACCCGGATTCTCCGCGAACGTTCTTCGGGATGACCGGCCTGGAGGCCCTGAACTGGTTGCTGTTTGCCTTCGCTGCAGTGATCGTCACTCGATTCTTCACGTTCTACGGACAGGTCTACTTCACGTCGCAGATCGGACAGGCAATCGTCTACAGCCTCCGATCGACACTCTTCCGGCACCTGCAGCGTCTCGGCATCCGACACGTTGACAAGCGCGGCGTCGGCTCAACGATGTCTCGTGTACAGAACGACGTCAGCGTGATCAACGAACTCTTCACTGAGGGCCTGATTGGTGTCGTCGGCGACTTCATCATCGTCTTCGGCATCATCGGAATCATGCTCTACACCAACTGGCAACTCGCCTTGCTTGCCTTCTCGGTGATGCCGATCATGGCCGTCACCATGGTGATCTGGCGGCGCTACGCGATCTCTGCCTACCGGGCCACCAGACTCACGATGGCGCGGGTCAATGCCAACCTGGCCGAGAGCATCGCCGGCGTCCGCGTTGTGCAGGCATTCTCCCGGGAAGACGAGAACATCGACCGGTTTGACGACGTCAACCACGACAATCTGGAGGCGAACCTCTGGGCAGCGCGATTGGGGGCAGTGCTTTTCCCGATCGTTCAGTTAGTTGAAGCGCTGGCGACGGCGCTTGTACTGTTCGTAGGCGGACGCATGATCCTGGGGGGAGATGCCTTCACGATCGGTGAGTTATTCACGTTTGCAGCGTACATTAGCCGGTTCTATGAGCCCGTGCGGGAACTCTCGCAACGGTACAACACCATGCAGGCGGCGATGGTCGCCGGAGAGCGCATCTTCGAGCTGGAAGATGTGGAACCCGAGATCGTCGACAAACCAGACGCGGTCGAATTACCTCCCGTGCGAGGAGAGGTCGAATTCAAGGATGTCTGGTTCGGATATGAGGATTCGCCTGTGTTGCGCGGGATTAATCTCAAGGCGAACCCCGGTGATTCCATTGCGCTCGTCGGTGAGACCGGAGCCGGCAAGAGCTCGATCATCAGCCTGCTGTCCCGCTTCTATGACATCTGGGATGGCAGTATCTCGATCGACGGCTACGACATCCGCGATGTCACCCAGCAGTCGCTGCGTAACCAGCTTGGAATCGTGCTACAGGACACATTCCTGTTCACCGGTTCAATCAAGGAGAACATCAAGTACGGACGCATGGATGCGACCGATGAGGAGATCATCGAGGCCGCGAAGGCCGTCGGTGCGCACACATTCATTGAAGAATTGCCGTATGGATACGATACCGAGGTGAACGAGCGAGGACTGACGCTGTCCGTTGGACAACGACAGCTCGTGTCGTTCGCCCGTGCATTACTCGCAAATCCGCGCATCGTGGTTCTCGATGAGGCAACCTCGAGTGTGGACACTGAAACTGAACTGGTCATTCAGGATGCGCTTCGGACGATCCTTGAAGGACGCACCGCGTTCATGATCGCCCACCGTCTGTCGACCGTCCGGGAAGCAACCAAGGTCGTGGTAATCGATCAGGGTGAGATCGTGGAAGAAGGAACCCACGATGAACTCATCGAAAAACGCGGTCACTACTACTTGCTGTATACCATGCAGTATCAGTCGCAGAACGAGGCGGCGGACTAACGCAGTTACGTCACAACGGCAACGAAGACTGCGTAATCGACGTTCGCTTCTGGCTCGAGTGCCAGGTCACCACATTTCCATCGTAGCGAGGCAGCGCGGTAATCTCCCGGACGATTCCGGCAGATTTCAATGATTCCGTCGAAGCGGTTACCGCGAGGTCTGGATGATTGTTGTTCTCCGATAGATGACACAGCCAGATTTCTCCTGTGCGCCCTCCACCGATGTCGCGGAGAAATGAGGCACATTCTTCGTTTCCAAGATGCCCGTCGCGCGACCGTATCCTGCGTTTCAGGTAGGCAGGGTAGGGGCCGGAGCGGAGCATACCCTCATCATAGTTCGACTCGATGATCAGGTGATCGGCTCGGCTGGCAAATTCCGCATTGACTTCGGTGGCTTCCCCGAGGTCGGTCATAATGGCAACGCTTGCAGCATCACATTTGATGAAGAATCCGACCGGATCGCGAGCATCGTGGGCGACGGGGATCGGCGTGATCGTCAACCGGCCAAGTTCGAATGAGGTGAGGGGCTGGATCTCGTGCTGCTCGCATCCTCGAACTTCGGGCATCCCGCAGAAGGTCCCGTGAGTAGCCAATAACGGAATCGACGATTTCCTGGTCAACTGAAGCAACGAACGGGTATGGTCGGAATGCTCATGTGAGATCAGCGCTGCAGTGAGATTACCTGCAGCGAGAGAACGGCGCGAGAGGCAGGTCAGCAGCGTGCGGATTGGAACACCGGCGTCGATCAGCACGCGCTGGGCACCGTACTCCACCAGGAAGGCGTTTCCGTTGCTCCCACTGCCCAGGCTCGATACGATGAGTTCTCCGTGAACCGTTTCCTGCATCGGCATCAACCCTCGAAGATTGCCCGGCCGAGCCGGATCATCGTGGCGCCTTCTTCAATCGCAATCCAGTAGTCGTTGGTCATCCCCATCGATAGTTGAGTGAGCTGCGCGTTCGGATAATCGGCCTGCAGTCGGTCGCGCAACTCCCGGAGCCCGCGGAATACCGGTCGCGTCGCGTCAGCGTCGTCCACCAGCGGCGCGATGGTCATCAGGCCAGTCACGTTGAGGGCCGGCTGTTTAAGCGCGTGGTCCAGCAGTTCTTCAATGTCATCCGGCGAGCAGCCGTGCTTCTGCTCTTCGCCGGCGATATTCACCTGCAACAACACATCGAGCGATCGATTCTCGAGTTCACAGCGATGCTGTAAGGCATCAACGAGTGAGATCCGGTCGACCGATTCGATGATGTCGCAATAGCGCACCGCATCGCGCGCCTTGTTGGTCTGCAAGTGACCAATCAGGTGAACGACGCTCTCCGGGCCGATGGGCTCTTCGAACTTGCGCCGCATATCCTGGACCCGATTTTCACCGAAATGCCGGAGACCAGCTGCATAAGCCGCCTCGACCATGTCCCGCTCCACCGTCTTGGTTACGGCCACAAGTTGCACGTCGGCTGGAGAACGTCCGGAACGGCTGGCCGCCTCGGCAACACGATCCTGAATTTCCATCATGTTCGTTGCGATACTCAAGTCAGCAGGCCCTTCATGTCGATCGGAGTCCAGGCTCGGGCAACATGATGACTGACGTGAAGAGTCCGGTTTTCGGCCCGAGGCCACGCCGGGAGAACATCGACCCGTTGGCGCACTTCGTACATAGATCGCTGACCTCGATTGATGAGTTCCGGACGCCAACCTCGCGGAGTTGACCGAGATTCGCAGCTCGCAGATCGAAGTAGTAACCGCTCGATGTCACATCCACAGGGGACGCGACGCGCGCGAAACGCCCGGATTCCCACCGATCTACGACCTCGTCACCGACCTGATAGCAGGAACGGCAAATCGACGGGCCAAGACAGACCTGAAGGTCTGCCGGGTCGGAGCCAAACGCGTTCTGCATTGCCTGAACCGCTGCCGTTGCGATGCCGTCGACGGTCCCGCGCCATCCGGCATGAATTGCGCCGACTGCGCTTCGTTCAGGGTCCACGATCAGAATAGGGACGCAATCAGCCGCCATGACGCCGATCGGCAGATCAGGAGTCGATGTGATCAGGCCGTCAACGCGACGGATCGACGACTCGACACTGTCGGCACCGTTTCCCGCGTTCGATTCGTCAACAACCACCACGGACGTCTCGTGAACCTGCCGGCCGAGCACCAGTCGGTCCGCTTCGTAACCAATGGCCCCTGCCCAGGCCTGACGGTTCTGCGCGACAAGATCTGGCGCTTCGCCAACCATGTAGCTCATGTTTCCGTGCAGCGGCAGTGACTCCGTGCGCGTCGTGACCCCGTGGACGACATTGGCCCCGGCGAGCGACCGAAACCGGTACACCGGCAGATCGGCCGGGGAAGTCGCCTTCGTATCCGTTGCTTGCTGCACGATTAGTAGCGCTCCAGGTTGATCGGAACATCGATGATGACCGGCGTGTTGCCGCGCAACGCATCTCGCAACATCTTCGTGAGTTCCTCGGGCGATTCCGCACGCAATCCGGGAATTCCGTAGGCCTCTGCGATTTTGACATAATCCGGGTTCACAAGATCGACATCGATGAACCGTCCGGGGTAGGTCCGCTGCTGGGCTGCCTTCACCGCGGTGTGCGTGCTGTCGTTGAAGATCACAAATGGAACCGGAATCTTGTGGTGCACAGCTGCGCCGAGTTCAGTCAACGTGAACTGCACGCCGCCGTCACCGTTGATCGACACGACGCTGCGATCCGGCCGGGCTACCTTGGCCCCGATCGCCGTCGGGAGTGACGATCCAAGCGTTCCGAACCCTCGCGGAAACGTGTACGTTCGCGGGCCATAGACCGGGAAGTATCGAGCAGCTTCGTAGGACATCATGGTCATGTCGTTGATCACAATGCCATCCCGGGGGATCGCTTCACGAAGCGCCTTCAGGTACGGCACATACCGGGCGGCGCGCTCGTCTGCCGGCTGGAAGTTTGCTTCTCGTCCAGGAGTGATCTGGTCCTCGGCCCACTGCTCCTTCGGACCACCGTTCTGCTTGATATTGTCGATCAGGGCCCGAAGGGTTGCTTCGGCGTCAGCCTGAATCGCGACGTCGGCCTGATAGCGCTTGTTGAACTCGTTGCTGTCCAGGTCTACGTGAATCAGCTTGTCAGGAAGCGGCATTGAGCCATTGGCGGTGGTCCGCAATCCGAGACCAGTGCCAATAGCGAGGCAGGTATCGCTGGCTTCCATATAGGGGACGATCGGCGAATCCGCCGACCACCGATAGCCAAACGCGCCCAGCGCACGTGGATGGTCTTCGGGGATCGAGCCTTTGCCCATCAACGACGTGAACACAACTGCGCCGGTCAGCTCGACGAATTCGGTAAGCGCCTCGGAGGCTCCTTCACTGACCGTGCCGCCACCCGCAAAGACCAGCAGCTTGCCGCCGGCTCTGATCTGGTCTGCCGCTTCATTCACCTGGGCGGGATTCGGGAGCTCGACATGGGTCTGTGCGACCGGGAGTTCCTCGATTTCACATTCTTCAGCCAGAACGTCCAGCGGGATCTCCAGGTACACCGGACGCGGCCGGCCAACATCGAGCTGGTGCAGCGCTTCCGAGATCGCCCCGGGAATCTCCTGGGCGGACATTACCCGCTGCGACCATTTGGTGATCGGCTCCATGATCCCCATCTGATCGCGTAGCTCGTGCAGATTGCCTTCAAGCTTGTCGAGATACTCGCGCTCGAGGTTTGTGGCGATCACCAGCACCTTCGATGAATCAGCATAGGCTTCGCCGACAGCCGTCGCTACGTTTGTCACGCCTGGACCGGTTACGATCAATGCGACACCCGGCTTACCCGATGCGCGGTAGTAACCGTCAGCCATGAAGCCTGCGCCCTGTTCATGTCTGGGCAGGATCGTGTCGACGAAATCGCTATCGACCAGGGCGTCGTAGGCATCCAGCGTGTGGACACCGGGAATCCCGAATACAGTTCGAACCCCGTTCGCTTCGAGCGCTTTGACGAGCGCAGTACCGCCGCGAACCGTGCGTTTGACTTCCGTAGCCAATGGTGCTCTGCCTTTCGCTGCCATGCCGGAGAGGCGTTGACGTTCTTCGATCAGTTCACCCGGAAGTATAACCCCGAACCACAGACTGTGCTTCTTGCAAGCGATATTTATATTTGACATAAACGTGTTATCGTCCATCTCAACTGACAGGTATGGATGACGATCAAGGAGAGGCGATCACTGATGGCTGTATCGCGCGTTTCTCTGCGGGCGTTTCAAGAGACTGATCGGGATGAGTTCATCCGATAGCACAGGTGCCCGATCAATCCTCACTTCAAATGGGACGGTACGCTGTCGATTCGCGACGCACGCCGGGCCCTTGACGAGATTCTCGAACTGACGTCGCTCAGCGCGTACACGTATCAATTGATCGAGCACTGCAGCGATCGCGTCAGACTCGGACAGGTCGGCCGGTTTCCAGACGCGGAACACGATTCAGCGGCGCTGGCGTATCTGATTGATCGAAGATTTCAGGCTTGCGGTGATGCGACCGAAGCCGCCCGGTTGATGATCGTGAATTACCGGTTCAGCCATCCAGGCGCATCGACCAAAGCGGTGATTCCTGACGGCCACACTCCCTCGGAGCGCGTCGCGCGGAAACGGGATTTAGCACCCGGCGAATCGTTGATTCGGGCCGGAATGGCGGTCTGGCGGTGGAATGAACGGATCTAGCGCCAGGTGACCAATGCGGACAAGTGCAGTTATCCGCATAAATTCGTCTATGCCGCTAGCACTCCACCAGACAGACCGAATCCCTCTTATCGGGTGACTTCTTCCAGGGTGAACTCGTCCAACCAGTACCATCCGGTGTCCCCGGCGCTCACGCGACCGATGCCCGGAAACGGCAAATGGTAGCCGGAAACGAGCGCGCCGTTTGCGGCGGCTTCATTGAACACCTTCGCCCGGCTGGCGACGGCCTGCGCTGGATCCAGATCAACCGCCGGGAACCAGTCGCTGTGATCGACGTGGAACGGACTGAGAACAAGGTCTCCGGTAATGTAGAGCTGTTCTGAGCCGAGGTCGACGCGGAATGCCAGATGCCCTGGGGTGTGGCCGAATGCGGGAATCGCCGTAATGCCAGGCGCCGGCTGACCATCGTCCGGGATGACGTCGACATGGTCGCGGATTGCCAGCACGTTGCTTCGGACAGTCGCGGCCATACCCGGTTCAAAATCCGGCAGTTTCCAGAACTCTGCACGTTCCAGTCCGGCCAGTGTCTCTTCATCTGACCAGAAATCCCACTCGGTCTGGCCAATGCAGTAACGTGCGTTCGGGAACATCGGCCGGCCGGACTCATCCACGTTTGAACCGAGATGATCCAGGTGCAGATGCGTATGCATGACCTGATCGATCTCGCCCGGGCTGATTCCGGCCTGATCAAGTGAGGCCATGAGTTCCCCGCATCCCGGCATGGTCGATCCGGCGCCGGTATCAAAGAGAATCTTCCGCCCACCGGTGCTCAGGAGCACGCAGTTCATATTGGACTCGACTGCCTCGTGATCCAGGCCGTGTTTCCGGCAGGCCTCGTGCTGCTCGTGTTCTTCGACCCCGATCATTAGAAACGGCCCCGGAAAGGCTGTCTTTCCGTCACTCAGCACAATGACTTCGTGGTTATCGACGTTGAAGCGATGGAACTTCGGCACCTGTCACCCTTTCAACTACTTGATTGATAGCTTGATCAATATGTCAATGTAACGATCCGGTTTGCCCGGTCTCGATCATTCCCGAGTGAATATTAGCGGATCACGTTCGCTGTTCGCTGGATCAAACCGCATTGGTTCCGTGGTCTGCATTCCACGCAACCAGTCAACTGCATGCATCGAGTTCTTGCCTGCTGGCTGGACCTGTTCCAGAACAACGACTCCGTCACCAGCACTGACCATAACTCCGTTCGATCCCATCATCACAGTCCCTGGTGGATACCCGGCGGCCTCCTGCGCGTTAGCCAGCGTGACCTGATTGATCGTCAGGCGATTCTCGCGAATGGTGCTCCAGGCGCGCGTCCACGGGTACATCGCCCGCACGAAGCGCTCGATGTATTCGCCGGACCACTCCCAGTCAACCTCGGCGTCCGCTCGAGTCAACTCCCGGGTGTACGATGCTCGGGATTCGTCCTGCTCGACCGGGGTGATCTCTCCCCTGCCCCACCGCAGAACGACACCAGGAAGTCGAGAGGCGGCCAATTCGGCGAGTGTCTTGCCCAGGTCACCCGCTGTTTCATGACCGTTCAACGGGTACGGCTCCTGATAGACGATCGGCCCCGCGTCCATTCTTCGCACGAGTTTTATGATCGAGACGCCGGTCTCGGGATCCCCGTTCAGGATCGGTGCCTGGATCGGCAGTGATCCACGGTAGACCGGCAACAGCGATGGATGCACGTTGAGGCAGCCGTGCGCTGGTAACTCGAGCACGTTCCTTGTGAGAATCTCTCCGTACGACACTACGACGATGACATCCGGTTCCGCCGCCTCAAGGCGGGAAAACGCTGCCTCGTCGCGCAGTGTCTCCGGCTGGAATACGGGGATGCCGTGTGCCTCCGCGCTTACCTTTACGGCCGGGGGCCGGAGTTTGCGGCCACGGCCAGATGGGCGATCTGGCTGGGTAACTACGAGGGGTACGTCGATTTCCGGTGACGAAAGAAGCGCCTCGAGCGATGGGACGGCAAAAACAGGAGATCCAGCGAACACAACGCGCAATTGTGCGGTCGTCTCACTCACGATTGCATGATCCTCGCGTGGTGTGCTGCGGCGCGGCCAAGCAGATTGAACGCTCGCGTGACGTTCTGGCCGCTCTTCGCTGACAGAAACCCATGTTTGGCGCCGATGAAGTGCGCCAGTGCCCGCCCCCAGGTCGACGGATACTTCAGTCCGAGGTCAACCTTGTTTCCGGCAACGATAATCGGTGCGGTTGGCGCGTACTTCTTGCAGCGCGCATACCACTCGTTAAGAGCCTGAAGCGAGGCTGGTTCCGTAACGTCGTAGACGAGCACGATCGCCTGGGCACCGAGGTAGAAGTTCGGTCGGTTACCGGCCTGTCCCTCGATATCCCAGATTGCCAGCCGGGTCGGCTGCCCATCGATATCGAACTCTTGAGTGGTTATGTCAATGCCGAGGGTGATGTTTCGCGCTTCGCTGAACTTGCCTTTGGCATACTGGCGGATCAGGGATGTCTTGCCGACGTTTCCCTCTCCCCCGATAATCACTTTCAGCGTGCGCATTCAACCGCCCCCTGCATCTGTCTCGCCGCGCATCAAAATGGCGACAGTCCTGTACGTCAGGCTAATGCAATCGCATCCGGCGCGACAATGAACCAATTGTACCCCTCATTGCCGTATCGCGAGACCACCCGCATACACGGATCCCCGCTGATGGCCAGTATCTCAACTGGCCCACCTGACTGGTCACTGCTAAGATTCGCGCTACCATGACTGTCCATTCACCCGATCCGAACTCGGATACCACTCGCTTCAAAGTCTGCATCGCACTCATTCTCGTCCTCGCTGCACTTCTTCGACTTTATGGCCAGGATTGGGACGACGGACATTACTTTCACCCTGATGAGCGGTTCATCGCCACGGTCATGGACGGACGGCTTTCGCTTCCGTCCTTTTCGGAGATCGGTACACTCTTCGACCCGGCCAACAGTCCACTCAATTCCCGTTCTGACGATGAAAACGGTGATCCCCAGGAATTCGCGTACGGCAGCCTGCCGTTCATCGTGGCGACCGTGCTCGGCTCGCTTATCGATTCAGTCGCCGGAACTGATCTTCTTTCGTACGCCAACGTTGGCGAGTTCGGTCGTTACCTGACGACGATCGTCGATCTGGCGACAATCGGGCTCGTAGTCCTCTTTGCTCGGCATGCGTTCAGTGAGCTTGCGGCCATAATCGCCGGCTTACTGGCTGCCTGCTCCGTCGTGTTGATTCAACTTACGAACTTTTTCACCGTGGACACCTGGGTAACGTTCTTCACGATGGCGACGCTCTACGCGTGCCTGCACATCGCGAGGTTCTTCAGTCTGAGGTGGACCCTCATTGCAGCGGGACTGGGCGGAGCAGCACTGGCCACGAAGGTTAGCGTTGGCGTGCTGGGACTCCCCATTCTGGTCGCAATGCTGATCGGAATTCAGCGGCTCAAGCTGGATCGTCGCACTGCGGTAATCGAGTATGTGAAGCGCCTTGCCATCGCCGCGGTACCGACAGTTGTGGTCTTCATGATCTTCGAGCCGTATGCGCTGTGGCGCCCGGGTCCGTTCATCGATGACATACAGAACCAGTGGGAGATCGTAAACGGGCACTTCGACATTCCGTTCACACGGCAATTCGTTGGGACGATCTCCGGCGTCAATGAAATCGAGAACCTGGTCCTCTGGGGAATCGCGCCGGGGTTCGGGATCGCCGCGATCATCGCAACGGGATACGGATTGTACCTGGCCGTCTGTCAGCGGGATCCACGGTATCTGATACTCCTGAGCTGGATCCTCCCCTACTTCTACATCATCGCCTCGTCGGAAGCCCGTTTCCTGCGCTACGCTGCGCCGCTGGTGCCACCGCTGGCGATCATCGTTGGTCATCAACTCGCCGCCTGGTGGTATCGAACTGGCCAACCGCGCTGGCAGCGATTCTCCGCGGCAGCGGCAATCGGCGTGGTGTGCGGAATAACGCTCGTGTGGTCGATCCTGTTTATGTCGGTCTACTCCCAGACCCATCCTCGGATCGACGCGTCGGAGTGGATCTATTCAAATGTCGAACCGGACTCCACGATTACACACGAGGTATGGGACGATCGTCTTCCCATCGCAATCTCCGGCCAGACCGGGCATGTCTATGACTTTCTGGCGCTCGATCTCTATTCAGATCGTTCGAACGAGGAAGCAGTTGAGTTCGTTGCCGACTTCCTGGACGAAGCGGACTACATCGTTCTCTCCAGCCAGCGTCTGTCGCATTCGATTCCGCGCCTTCCGTGGCGCTACCCGGTCCAGTCTGAGTACTACCGCCTGCTCGAACAGGAGAAGCTCGGCTTTGAGCTCACCTATGAAGCGACCAGTTTCCCGGGGGTCGGAGATTTCCGTATCAATACGCTCGCAGCCGATGAGAGCTTCAGTGTCTACGATCATCCGCCCGTCCGCATATTCCGGAAGGCAGAGGGTCTCTCGAGCGACGAGATCGAGCTGCGATTCGCCCATGCCGTCCAGCAGCCGAGAATTCCTCAGCGCACTCCGGATGGGCCTACACTCCGAATCGGCGAGCCTCTCGATCAGCGTGACGCGAACCGATCCAGCAGCTGGTCAGAATCGCTAACCAATAACGCCGTCGTTGCGACGCTGGTCTGGTTGGTGGTGCTGGGACTGTACTCTGCGGCGGCGGTGCCGCTGGCGGCCCGTCTATTCCGAAGCTTCGCCGACATCGGTCTCGGCTTCGCACCACTCCTGGGAATCCTTGGCGCAGGAATCCTCGCGTGGCTCGCCTGGAGTCTTGAGCTGGTTCGGCTGCATCCATGGTTGGCGTGGGTCGCGCTAATCGGTTTCGCCGCTCTCAGTTGGGGACTGATCGGCGTCCCGGATTCGATTCGGAG
>SLMJ01000273.1 GCA_007133615.1 Thermomicrobiaceae bacterium
AGAGCACGGCCGGCTACGCCGTGCCCGCCGCCTTTCGCCGCGATCGGAACATTGTTTTCGCGTGCGAAGTTGACACAGGCAATGACGTCCGCAGTCCCCGAGCATTGCGCGATCATCGCCGGACGATGTTCGATCATCCCGTTAAACAGAACTCTCGCTTCTTCGTACCCGTCATCTCCGGGTGTTAGCAGTCGGCCACGGAGTTGGTCTTGTAGCAGGCTGGCAAGACTGGTGTTGAGCATGGTTTTGTCCTTTCCTTAGGAAAACGGATTGCGGCCGGGGAGCCGGAGCGAGCTCCCCAGCCTGCCGTGTGGTGGATTAGTCGTTGACATTGATTCGGACCACCTGGCCTATGCCTGGTGGGCTTCCAATATTCGAGACGTAGAGTTCGTCGTCGTCGCCGATTACCAGGCCCCTGGCGAAGGCAACTCGCTCCACTACCGGGCCTCGATACGCTGATGTGCGTCGAATAGGCCCTGCGGGTCATACCGTTGCTTGATTTCTCGTAGCGGTTCGAAGTTCGCGCCATATGCCTGTTTGAACTCGTCTCCGGCATCGCCCTGGAGATAGTTCACATACGTCCCGCCAGTTGAGAATGGCTCCGCCGCCTCGTGCAATCGCTGAGCCCAACGTATTACTTCCTCGTCTCTGGACGGGTCCGCCCAGCCGGCAGGGACGGAGAAGGTGAACGCACCGTCCCGGTGAGGAAAAGCCGTGGCGGATTGATCTACCTCATTGACCGCTCCGCCCATCGTTTCGAAATGGAAATTGGTGTACTCGCCAGGCACCGTTCCGGCGTTTTCCAGAATCCTGTCGATGGCTTCGTCCGGCAAGCTTCGGAGATGTTGAGACTTCCAGTAGTAGCGGCCGCCTTTTGGAAACGCGTCATCTGCCGCCGATTGCAGGGTCGTGTATTGAATCGGCGACATGTCGGTCAGGATTGGATTTCCAAAGGACATCAGTTCTCGGAGCGGCGTGTTCTCCTCAGTTGCTTCTCTCCGCGAGTCAAGCGCTACGAGCTTGGCCACCAGCTTGCCGTGATGCGCCTCGGGATACGCCGGTTCGGGAGAGATATACGAGACCACGCATGTGCAACCGAGCTCTTTAGGAGCCCCGTCCATGAAGTCTCTGTAGAACCGGATCACCTCGCGCGCATCGTCGAACAGGTGGACGGTCTGGGCGACGAGAATTTCCGGGCCGACTTCATGTAGTTGGAACTCAAACGTGGTCACAACACCGAAATTTCCCCCGCCTCCGCGGAGCGCCCAGAACAGATCGGGGTTGCTGTTCTCGCTTGCACGCAAGAAAGATCCATCGGCGGTGACGACGTCTGCGGCCAGGAGATTGTCAGAGGTCAGCCCGAACCGACGAGTAAGATGTCCGAAACCGCCGCCGAGCGTCAGTCCAGCAACTCCCGTCGTCGATATCATCCCCGCGGGTACGGCCAGGCCAAACTTCTGGGTCTCGTGGTCGAGATCTCCCAGCCGCGCACCGGCTTGCACCTTCGCGGTCTTGCGTTCTGGATCGACAAGGACGCCCTTCATTGGCGCCAGATCGATCACCAGACCGTCATCACAAATGGCTTTGCCGGCAACGCCGTGACCGCCCCCTTTGACGGAGAGCGGCAAACCGTTTTCGCGGGCGAAATTCACGCAGGTGATGACATCGGCTGTTCCCGAGCACTGGGCGATCATCGACGGTTTGCGGTTGATCATCCCGTTTTCGACCAAGCGGGCTTCGTCGTAGCCCGGGTCACTCGGAGTCAGCAGGTTTCCGCGCAAGTGACCAGCGAGCGCTTCAGCGATGGATGTTTCGAGCATGGCAACTCCTTCGTCTCGAGCGAGTGACTTATCGCGCCAGGAGGCGTTGATGTGCGTCGAACAGACCCTGTGGGTCATATCGCTGCTTGATCTCTTGCAACCGTCCGAAGTTGTCGCCGTAGGCCACTTTGAACTCGTCACCGGTATCGCCTTGCAGAGCGTTCACGTAGGCGCCGCCGGTTGCGAACGGCTCCATTGCTTTGTGGAGCTGTCTCGCCCAGGCGATACCCTCACTGTCCCGGCTTTCATCCCACCAGGCACCGTAGATCCCGAAACTGAACCTGGCGTTACGATGGGGGAATGCCGTAGCGGATTGATCTACGTCGCGAATCGCGCCGCCCATCGTTTCAAAGTTGAAACTGGTGTGCTCGCCAGGCAGCGTTCCGGTGTTTTCCAGAAGCGTGTCGATGGCCTCGTCAGGCAGGCTCGATAGATAGTGGGCTTTCCAGTAGTTTCGGGAGCCTTTGGGAAACGCATTATCGGACGCAGATTGCATGGCGGTGTGTTGCGTCGGCGTTACTGTGCTCAGAATCGGATTTCCGAACGATGCCAGTTCCTGGAGGGGCGTATTCTCCTCAGTTGCTTCTCTCCGCGAGTCGATCGCTGTGAGTGCGACCGCCAACCTTCCGTGATGTTCTTCGGGAACCTGCGGTCTAGGAGACAACCGCCCGATCCCACACACGCAACCGATCTCTCTGGGAGCCCTGTCCATGAAGTCTCGGAAAAACTGGATTACCTCCTTCGCATCATCGAACGGATGGACGATCCGAGCGACAAGAATCTCCGGACCGACTTCATGCAGTTTGAACTCGAACGACGTCACAACGCCGAAGTTTCCGCCGCCTCCCCGGAGCGCCCAGAAGAGGTCCGGATTATCGCTTTCGCTGGCGCGAACGAATGAGCCATCGGCAGTGACGACGTCTGCAGCCAGGAGATTGTCTACGGTCAGCCCGAAACGCCGTTGCAGATGACCCACGCCTCCGCCAAGAGTCAGGCCAGCAACGCCCGTCGTCGATACCATGCCCGCGGGTACGGCCAGGCCGAACTTCTGGGTTTCGTGGTCGAGATCTCCCAGCGTGGCTCCGCCCTGGACCTGCGCGGTCCTGCGTTGTGGATCGACGAGGACGCCGTTCATTCGCGAGAGATCAATGACCAGGCCGTCGTCGCACATGGCCTTTCCGGCGACGCCGTGACCGCCCCCTTTGACCGAGAGCGGCACGCCGTTTTCCCGGGCGAAGTTCACGCAGGTAATGACATCAGCGGTACCTGTGCATTGGGCAATCATCGACGGTTTGCGGTCGATCATCCCGTTGAAGAGTGCTCGCGCTTCGTCATAGCCCGGGTCATCCCGGGCTATGAGGTTTCCACGCAGTTGCGCAGCGAGTGCTTCAGCGATGGATGTCTCGAGCATAGCAACTCCTTCGTCTCGAGCGAGGACTTACCGCGCCACCAGGCGCTGGTGCGCGTCGAACAGCCCCTGCGGGTCATAGCGCTGCTTGATCTCGCGCAGCCGTTCGAAGTTGTCGCCGTACGATTCTTTAAACTTGTCTCCGGCATCGCCCTGGAGAT
Organism: Thermomicrobiaceae bacterium; assembly: GCA_007133615.1. Classification (GTDB taxonomy): domain Bacteria; phylum Chloroflexota; class Chloroflexia; order Thermomicrobiales; family Thermomicrobiaceae; genus SLMJ01. The sequence continues at coordinate 3,390 of SLMJ01000273.1, forward strand.
AGTTGACGTACGCGCCGCCGGTTGAGAACGGCTCGATTGCTGCGTGGAGCTGTCTTGCCCAGGGGATGGTTTCATCATCCCGGCTTTCATCCGCCCAGTTCGCAAAGATCCCGAGACCGAACCTGGCATTTCGGTGAGGGAATGCTGTTGCGGATGGATCCACTTCGCTGATGGCACCATCCATTGCTTCGAGTCCATACGCGGTGAACTCTCCAGGGAATGGCTCCGTCTGTGCGACAAGCGTGTCGATCGCTTCATCCGGCAGATCCGGTAGATAGTGGCCTTTCCAGTAGTAACGGGCACCTTTGGGAAACCCGGCGTCAAAATTGGATTGAAGGGCCGTGAATTGCATTGGCATTACGGCACTCAGGATCGGCTTCCCGAACGCTGCCAGTTTCTGGAGGGGCGTATTCTCCTCAGTTGCTTCGCTCCGGGAATCATTCGCCACCAGCGCGACCGCAATCTTGCCGTGATGTTCCTCGGGAAATGGCGGCATCGGCGGGACTCGCAGGACCAGACAAACGCAGAAGATTTCCTTCGGTGTGTCAGCCAGGAAATCACGGTAGAACCGGATAACTTCGCGTGCATCATCAAACAGATGGAAGACCTGTGCGGTGAGAATCTCTGGACCGACCTCGTGCAGGCGGAACTCGAACGAGGTCACCACGCCAAAGTTTCCGCCACCTCCCCGGAGTGCCCAGAACAGGTCAGCGTTGTCGTTTTCGCTCGCACGTACGAGGGATCCATCGGCGGTGACGACGTCAGCTGCCAGCAGGTTGTCCACGGTGAGCCCGAAGCGTCGCCCCAGATGACCGTAGCCGCCGCCAAGGGTCAAACCAGCGACACCGGTACGTGAGTCGGTGCCAGACGGCACGGCCAGGCCGAACTTCTGTGTTTCGTGATCGAGATCTCCCAGAGTCGCTCCGGCTTGCACTTGCGCGGTCTTGAGTTCTGGATCGACCAGGACGCCGTTCATGAGTGATAGATCGATTACCAGGCCGTCATCGCACACGGCTTTCCCGGCAACGCCGTGACCGCCACCTTTTACGGAAAGTGGCAAACCGTTTTCCCGGGCGAAGTTCACGCAGGTGATGACGTCCGCGGTTCCCGTGCATTGAGCGATCATTGCGGGTTTTCGGTCGAACATCCCGTTGAAGAGCGCTCGGGCTTCGTCATAGCCTGGATCTTCTGGCGTCAAGAGGTTCCCGCGCAGTTGACCAGCGAGTGCTTCGGTGATGGTGGTATCCAGCATGGTTCTTTCCTTTCGTTATGAAGAAGGATTACGGACGGGGGAGCGCCATTGGGCGCTCCCCCGTCCAGAGGAAGAGGAGCTAGTTATCAATCGTGATCTCGACGACCTGGCCCATGCCTGGTGGAGTCCCCAGGTTCGAGACATAGATCTCATCGTCCGGGCCGATTGCCAGACCTGACGCGAAGGCAAGTTCCTCGACCGGGATTACGGTTCGCGAACCGTCGTGATCGATCCGGTAGAGCGTTGACGCCAGTGTGGCCGGATCGTCGGGATCGACGTTCATGAAGCCACCAGAGAGCAACTCGAGAACATACATCCGCCCGTCGCTGTCAAAGGCGACGTCGATGACATGGGTAAAGTCAGTCGCGACGGTTTCGACATCTCCCTCGAGCGACACGCTGGAGACGACGGACCCGCCAACCGGGAACGGAAAGCCGGTGAGATTGCCGACGTAGTAGTCGCCGTCGGGTCCTTCTTCGATGCCGGTCGGAACAAAGTCAGCGGGCATCTCGTCGGGTCCGTCCGGTTCCTGCAGCTCTTCCGGAATCGGCGCGACGATGTCGTCGAACTCGTGAATCGGCGTGATTGACCCGTCATCCACATCGATGGAGAGAATTGAGTCCATCGCGGAATCTGAGACGACCAGATTGCCGTCGGGGGCGAACTCGATTGCGAACACATTGCTCTCGATGACTGGTTTCTCCGGATCCTTCTGATGCTCGTAGTCGAAGACATCGGCGATCAGTTCCGTATCGCCGTCATCATCGACACGCAGGATCTGTCCGAAGGTGCCGAGCTCTTCGTGCGCGCCAAGTGCGCCCACCGCGACGAACATCTCTCCGTCTTCGCTGATGGCCACGTCCTGAGTGCCATAGGCCTCACCGTCGAAGGTAATTGATGGCAACTCTCCAACGACAGTTGACAACCCATCGGCATCAATCTGCGTGATCTGAGCGGTGTCACCCATGCAGAATTCCGCGCCGCCATACCCCGCTTCCGGTCCGTCAAAGCAGGTGTCACCGCCAGAGCCGCCCTCAGCGACATAGAGAGCGCCTTCGTCGGTGACATGAAGACCGCGAGGACTGTTCAGATCGTCTGCGAGGACCTCGGTTTCAACGACTGGCTCATCTGGCAGTTCGCGAAGCTCCAGCAACTCGGCACCCAGGCGGCCGAGCAGCACCTGGTGCTCCTCATCATTGTCCGGGTGATGCTCGAAGCGGGCCCGCTCGAACCATTGGGTCAGGACGGTATCACCGTCCCGGTTCGTCTCCACCTGCGGCGGAGAGATCGGATAGCCGAAGAGCGCCAGCGATTCGCGGAACGAAACGCCTTCGTCACCGAAATCGAGTCCGTGGCTGGACCAGTAGTCGTAGAACTCCGGCGCGATTGCCTGGCCGGTCTCTTCAAAATAGTGGTCTTCGTTGGGATCGGCTTTCGGGAATTCCCACCAGTCGATGCCCATCTCGAGCAGGACCTCGTTGCCGATGCGGCCGAGCAGCACTTCGTACGGTGTTCCTTCCA
>SLMJ01000010.1 GCA_007133615.1 Thermomicrobiaceae bacterium
ATCTATGACGGTCCGAATCCCGAGGCGATTCGAGAGGCCGCCGAGACGACCGGCTTGCCAGTCGATCGCATCACGAGGGTCGCTGTGCTCGATCCATATTTCTATAAGTAGTGAGTGTCGCTGCCGCGCTTCAGGATGATGTGCACGGGTGGAAAGGACTCGAGAATGACATTAGCAAACACGCACGCGACGCGCGACGCAGTTCTTGTTCGACTCACTCTGGCCGCGATGCTGACTCTGGGATTCGTGCTGATGGGAGTATCCAGCGCGGGTGCGTCCGGACCCACGTGTTCGGATTCGAAACTCGGCGATTGGGCAAACCATGGGCAGCACATCACCGAAGACTATGTCTTCGCCGGCGAAGAACCAGGAGCACGCGGAGCGCCCGGCGTTCATCAGCACGCAGGTGGGGCGTTGCAGCCCGGCGCATCGTTCTGCGTCGACGGGGCTAACTCGCCGACCGGAAACGACTTTCCGGGTAAAGGAACTGGTTCCCAGAACTGACTCAACGCAGAAAACGGCCGGCGATCATCGCCGGCCGCTAGTTCTCTTCGGCACGTTCAACTTTCTCCGGGACGATTCCGCGCCGGCTGAAATTGCTCTGCCGCCTGCTGACCGAGTGCTGTCGCTGCCTCGAGGCCGTCAGAGTCCAGACGCTCCTGAACGTCTTGTCCTTGCTCAGTGTGTTAGCCGAGGCGGAGATTGGTGCGAGAATCTGCTTCCGACCGCCAGGTACTCACGCGTGAACGTTATTCGGGCACTTCCGGGAAATCGCAGGTTTGGGCAATCGAAGATACGAGTTCTCCGACGCCTCGACCAAGGGCGCGAGCGTTGCCACTGACGTACGCGCCGAATTCTCCTCCCTGAGCGGATGCCTGCCCGCTGATGTAATCGCCCCAGCAGGCGCGCGGTGCTGATGAACCCTGAGCCGAAACCGGTCCGACGGTTGCAGCCACCAGTAGAAGAACCAGAGCGACAGCCAAGAGTAGTCGCTTCATGACGACTCCTTTGTTTGTGTCGGAAGCATTGCATTCAGCATAGCAGATTAGTGCAGAAACACAACTTGTCTGTGGTCTGGTTGCGCACCGCAGGTCTGTCCCTGGCGTGAACTCACGTCGTGCTGTCAGCCTTCGTCAGGCCGGCTTTCCGGTGGTTGCCAGGCCTCGGCTGCCTGCTGACCCATGACTGTCGCAGTTCGCTGAGCGGCGGAGTCCATGCGCTCCTGTACGTCCCGGCCGGTGACGGACTCTCGCTGCGTCCCGGGTGACTCCGGCAGGACATACTGCTCAATCGCGCTCAGAATCCGGGTTGTCGTCACCGGGGCGACGCCATGTACTCTGGCGAGGATGTTGGCGGGGATCGAAAGAATTCGCTCTGCCTCCCCGCGTTTGGTGGCCCGGACGATTTGCCGGGCGGCTCGCTCTGCATCGATGGTGATGAGTGGCAACGAAGACCCGAGACTGAACCAGGTGTACTCCTTATGAACATCACCCTTGAACTCGGCATTGAGGAACGACCCGGTACGCATCAGACCGGGGACTATCGTGGTAACGTTGATGCCTTCCTTCTGGAGTTCGCTATGAAGACCTTCCGAGAAACCGAGAGCAGCGAACTTTGCAGAGTTGTATGGGACCAGGTGCGGAACCGAAACCTTGCCACCAACCGACGTGATGTTTACGATGCGTCCGGAACCACGCGTTCTCATATGCGGAATGACTGAGAGCGAAGGATTCACCGTCCCCCAGAACATCACGGCCATTGAATCTTCGAAGTCTTTTCTGGTCATCGACTGCACCGGGCCGAACTGAATGATTCCGGCGTTGTTCACCAGAGTATCGATGCGGCCGTAGTGTGCGATCACCTGATCAATCAATGAGTCGATCTGCGTCTGGTCGCTCACATCGCACTCCAGGGCGAGCACCTCGGCGCCATCCTGAATGAGGTGCTCTTTCGCCTTCGAGAGTTCATGCTCTTCCCGGGCGCAAATCGCCAGCTTGCAACCTTCCCTGGCAAACTCCTGTGCCAGGAGATACCCAAGGCCGCTGGAGGCACCGGTAACGAGCACAACCTCCCCGGTCAGGTCGGCTTCACGGGTACTCTCGAGTAAACGTTTCCCCAACCATGCCGCCGCGATTCCCGCTCCGATGAGCACCCCCGTTCCCGGGAGACGTCGTTTCTGCTGCTTGTCCATTGTCTATCTCCCGGTTTCGCTAACGCGCTGCAACCGTGGCAGTCTCAGTCGCGGAGTGATCCAGAAACTGGACCCGATATCGCCCCTGATTCTCATCGAGGAAGCGTTCGAACTGATTCAACGTCAGCATTCCCGGCATCGGATACCTCGCCGGGATGTCCATCAGGTCGGTCTGATACTTGACGAAGACGCCGAAGTCTCGCGGGAAGGATTTCTCGTCGACCCCGAGGAAACTTCCCTTCTTGCGAGCGAACTCGAACACCGACTTCCACTGGTCGATAGATGGCAGACCGACTGCCTCAACCCCGTGTGAGAACAGCATCAGGTGAATGTCGTCGTATGGTTCTGTGTTTTCCAGGTAATGTGTTGCCCATTCGAGCGAGGGTTCCATGTTGAACTTCATCCAGAACGGAACCGAACCGGTGCGCAGTGCCCAGTAGGGCTCGAGAACGATGAAGGATTCCAGCATCAACCGGTTTGGTCTCAGTTGGCGCTGGCGATACCACCAGCGATAGAGATCAGCGACTAGCGGGCTCAGATGCTCGGGCTCTTCGTAGACAAGCCGCTTGACTTTGTAGCCGTTCTCCCTCGCGAAGCGCTCTACATCTTCTCGAAGTGATGGCTCGAAACCCCACTCGGCTTCCGGACTTACCTCGTTCTTTTCCGGCGTGTCCCATTGCCGCTTGTGGGAACCATAGCGCTCCAGATACTTCGTAACGCGCTCACTTCCCTCGTGGAACTCTGATTCGGTGGCGCCACCGAGTGCTCCATGCTGGAAAATGTGCCGCTCACCGAGCCGGGTGGTCGGCCAGGTTCGATGACACTCGTTCAGAATGATAGTGCCGCCCGGGGGAAGGTGTTCCCGCAGGAACTTCTCGTACTGCTCCCCGAGTTTGAGCTTCTTTACCCGGAAGTACCCCATCTTGCCAAGCATGAGACGGTCCTGATTGGCATCGTGCATGTGGTGTAGCTGGATGTCCGGATTCGCTTCCAGGAGCAGCCTTGCTGGCTCCATACCGGCCTTCATCCCATCCAGCGTTTCGTCGGGATGGACGTCCGGCTGCTGCACGGGAATCAGGAACGTCTGTGGCAACCACGGGATGCCCAGTGCGGCATTGAGGTGTACTCCGGCACCATTCGACGAGCCAATCATGACCGCCGGGTACTCTCGCTCGGGATATTCACTGGTGACCCATTTGGTGATGTCCTCGACATCGACCTTGCTCATGTCAGCGCCGGGGATCGCCTCTGAATAGCCGCTCCAGATGTATATCTGTTCCTTCACGGATTGCGGAAGACTGTTGATCACTGTTCCGAGCGGACGCGCCGAGCGTGGCATAAATCCGAGGCCGCTGAACTCCTTACCGCGCAGGTACATTGCGTTGGCTCGAAGCATCGCGGTTGCCGAGTCGAAGTTCGCGATGAATTTCGGCGGCACACGATGCATCGAGAAATATCCAGGTGTCTTCAGCATGTCATCATCCTTCCTCGCGTCGTCTACTTCTTCGATCGACTTCGCAGCAGATACGCGGCCGGGATAGCCGCTGCGGCGATTCCCGCAGCCACGTACGGGGTGCTCGACCCTTCGCTGACGGGCCAGCCTCCACTTGTCTTCGCATGATCTGGATTGCTATCTGGTTCGAAGACGTTACCGCGAGAGGGATCCGCAGGGTTCGGCGTGAAGTGATCCTGCTCCCAGGTGGTTCCGATTGCTCGATCGCTCGCGGCGAATGGGGTGACCTTTCGTGCAAAGGATCCGGCCCGTCCGGAATTTCCAACGTACACCTCGGCCCGGGGGCGCTCGATAAGGCCGATGACTTCCTGAGCGGCGAGCTCCGCCGGGTAGATGGGTTCGACGGGTTTGACTCCAAGGCCGCTGAAATTCGCCGCCTGGTTGTAGATCGGTGTATCGATAGCGGCGGGCAGAAGCAGACATACGTTGATCCCGCTTCCGCGGAGTTCCTGACGCAGGCTCTCCGAGAACCCGATAATCGCAGCTTTGCTGGTTGAGTACGCGCTGAATTGAGATGCACCGAACTTTCCGAGCACCGAGGAATGGTTGATTATGATGCCGCTGCCCTGCTCGCGCATATACGGCAGAACAGAGCGGGTTCCGTTGATCACTCCGAACAGATTGGTCTCGATGACCTGTCGGTATACGTCCGGCGGGACCTCATCGAAATTACCGGCGACAGTGACGCCGGCGTTGTTGAACCAGACGTCGATGCGCCCGAATTTCTCGATCGTACCGCTTGCGAGCGCATCCATCGCGTCTGGATCAGTGACATCGGCCGGAATTGCAACCGCATTGCCGCCGAGGTTGCTGCATTCCTGCGCCAGCTGTTCCAGCGCATGACTTCGACGTGCGGACACCACGACTGTCCCGCCGCGTTCGGCGCAAGCCAGTGCTGTCGCCCGGCCAATACCGCTTGACGCACCCGTTATGACGATAATCGCGTCTGTGACATTCATCGTTCCATCCATTCCTTCATAGTGGAAACACGAAGAGCCCTGAGTCTGGCGCGCAAGATCGGGCGATAATGCGCCTAGAAACGCAAGTGTGAAGCGAGCTCTCAGCGTGATTTTCTATGCGAGAAAGCGCCGAGTTAATGATTCTGGTTTTCGACAGTTACAATACGGCGCAATCCTGATGCCATGCGAGGTCCGGTTCAGGCGGTCGGAGGACGTCGATACGGGTTACGTCGCGACGAGATAACAAAGAGGCGGCCAGGCATTGTCGCCTGGCCGCCCAATCGAATGGCTATTGATTTCCGGAGAGCTTAGGGCGTGCCGGATCAGGTAATGATGTCGCTGCCGCCACCCTGGCCGCTCGGTTCTTCCGGGGCTGCCGCTCCCTGGTGCGACCGGATTGCGGAGAGGAACTGGTACGCCAGTGACTGCAGCTGGTTCTCGGACAGTGCTCCTGCAAAAGTGTCCAGTGGCTGTCCCTGATAGAAGAGGGCTGTCGTCGGAAGTGACGTGATCTGATACTGAGCCGCAAGTTGCGGTTCCTCGTCTGTGTTCACCTTCACGAACTTGATGCTGCCCTGGTACTGCTCGGCGAGCTTTTCGAACACCGGCGCCATCTGCTGACATGGGCCGCACCATGGCGCCCAGAAATCGACGATCACTGGCAGATCTGACTTCAGTACTTCGTCGTTGAAGGTCTCGGTCGTAGCTGCGATCGTCGCGCCTGCGGAAGCTTCCGCAGCCTCGTGCTCAGCTTCCTCGGCCTCTTGCAGTTCCTGCTTCTTCTCGGCAGCTTCTTCCTCGCTTATTTCTCCCAACGTCTGCTGCTTCAGGATCGCGAATTCCTCGTGATCAGGGGTGTACCGAATGGCGTACTGATCACAGAAGTTGACACATGGACCGGGACAATCACCGCAGAGTGAATCGTCGATCACAACCAGGTTTTCGTCAGGTTTGAAGGAGAACGCCTCCTGTGGGCACATCTTCGCCGGAAAACAGGCTGCCCAGTTCTTGTCGCAGGTGTTTGGCTCGATCACTGCAGGCATCGGGCACAGGTCCTTTCTGCTTGCCAAGCACAATCGTACTTGCGTTCACGTCTACCGGGCAGGGGTATAGCGACGGTCAGGATGGTTCCCGGTTTCCCGTTCAGTATAGCGGTCAAATTCAACGAATGCTTGAGAAGTCTAGCGCGCGATGCGTACTGGTTCTGGAACTGGGCCATCAACCAGTTGCTGATAGACGTCAACGACTGAGGAACTAACCATCTGCCAGGAGTACCGGATAGCTGCTCTCCGGGCGCCTGCGGTCATCTTTCGCACCAGTGCTTCGTCCGTCAATGCGCGTTCGAGGCCGCTAGCGAGCGCGACATGATCCGAATGCGGAACAAGGATCCCGGACTGTTGGTCCTGAATCGTGAATTGAAGTCCACCGACGCGTGAAGCCACGATCGGTGTCCCGCAGGCCATCGCCTCGACTGCAACCAGCCCGAAGGACTCATAGCGGGACGGAACGGTGCAGACGTCAGCGGCGCTGTAATAGAGCGGGAGCACCTCTCGTGAGATCGAACCGAGGAACATGATTCGGTCCTCGATTCCGAGTGCCTCGGCATCCGCTTTGACCTGGCGCAGGTCTTCGTCCATTCCGGATTCGCCCCGGTCTTCGTCGATGGTTCCGCCGATGAACAGTAGCGTCGGAGGCTGTCCATCCCAGTCGCGGGATTCGCACAGCCGCTTGAATCCGTCAAAGAGTGTGTCGATACCTTTGACTGGATCGATTCGACCAACGAAGAGCACCAGCGGGCCATCTGGAAGGCCCAGCTCGGCGCGCGCCTGTTGCTGGTCGTGTGGCTGGAACAGTTCCAGGTCGACGCCCGGTGGCACGAGGTGAATCTGATCCGGCGAGGCTCCCAGTCGGTCGATCATTTCCTTGCGCTCGTGAGGGTTTGCGGCAACCAGTCCGTCGGCGATATCGACAAGCCGGCGTTCGATCTGAAGACGGAGAATCGTCTCACGATGTTCACCGTTGGCAACCGCATTCTTCAGATGTGCCATCGTGTGATACATGTGGACGGTTGGCGCGTGCCAGTGTTCCTTGAGCAACTGCGCGGCCCATCCAGAGAGCCAATAATGCCCATGCACGACGTCGTATCGGACACCCTGCTGCAGCGCGAAATAGGCCATGTCGCTGGCGAAATCCGGCATGTGGCAGAAGAGTTCGTCTTTGTGAATGCGGTGGGGTGGGCCCGCTTCGATCTGAATGAGACGGAGACCGTCATCGAGTTCGAGCACGCGTGGCGTGACCGTGTCGGTGCGGCGGGTGAAGATGTCGACATTGATGCCGGTGCGGGCGAGCCACCGACCGAGTTCGTTGACATATACATTCATGCCGCCACTGTCGGGACCGCCGAGTTCGGCGATCGGTGACGTGTGGACGCTGAGCATTGCCACACGATCGACCAGTGGCGCGTCAATCGATGGTTCGGTCACGCTTTCAATTCCACCATGCACGAACTCTGGTTGCCTTTCACTGGCTCAACGTCGTCGCTTTGCACCATTCGAGCCCGGAGTCTATCCCCACTCCTCCGGAACCATTCGATACTTTAACACGCCTGGAGGCACGATTCTATTCCGGCCGAAGTGAGCAGACGCAGAACGCACGCCACCGAAACCGTTCAAAAGGGCCGGAACGCAGTGACGTGCGATTGAACGCGGCTACTACTTCAACTCGGGCTGAATGACGCCGTATTCCCCGTCGTGCCGGAGATAGAGAACGTTTATCTGCCCGTCGTCCGGGTTGAAGAAAACGAAGAAGTCATGTCCAAGCAGTTCCATCTGCTCGATGGCCTCGGTTTCGTCCATTGGTAGCACGGAGAAGCGCTTGTGTCGCACCGGAGTCCGTGGCTCCCAGTCCTGCTCTTCTCCTTCTCCTTCGTCCAGCACGTCGAACACCTCGTCAGCCGCCAGATCAACCTGCTCGGCTTGCTCGGCGTGGGCTCGACGACGACGGCGCGGAACAAAGATCTTCTTGTCCCGGTAGCGGCGGATCTGACGTTCCATGCGATCAACCGACTGGTCAATCGCAACGTGTGGATCGTGATCCTTCTCCTCAGTTCGCAGGATTGTTTTCTTGGTCCGGATCGTGAACTGCGCGATGGTCATTTCGCCTCCGGAGCGATGCTTTTCGCCGCGAAGTTCCAGCACGGCGTCGATCACCGGCTCCTGCACGCGTCCCAATCGTTCCAGACGATTGTCGATGTATTCCTGCAGACCATCGGTCATCTTGATATCGCGAGTCTTGATCTGGACGTCCATGTGGACTCCCTTCCGGTTGTACTGAGGAGTTGCCAGCACTGATGGGGAATCAGTGCCGGAAAACGGCGCCCGCGGAGGGACTCGAACCCCCGACCACAGGGCTTAGGACGCCCCGGCTCTATCCGCTGAGCTACGCGGGCAGTGGGCGATACGTTCGTCGCACACCGTAGTCCGATTTTACCATTGGCTGCGTTGTCGCAGAACCGGTTCCGAGCGGCAAACGCGCAACAATTGCATGCAGAAACGATGGTGGCGTTGGTGTTTTGCCACTGGTATACTGTGCGGAGTCGAATACGGGGAGTGGCGCAGTCCGGTTAGCGCGCCGCGTTCGGGACGCGGAGGTCGGAGGTTCGAATCCTCTCTCCCCGACTGATCAGGCACAGTGTTTCCACTGTGCCTTTTTCTTTACCCACCGGCTGGACGTGCTAGGATTTGCCCGTTGATTCAACCGCTGTTCCAGGAGACTCACCCCGATGACTCAGCCTGACCGCACCGAGATGCTTCGAGCCTTACCGTCCGTTGACACGATCCTCAATGACGATCAGGTGCGCGATGTCTCGGTGACGATTGATCAGCAGATTCTCACGCAGATCGTTCGGGAACAGATTGACGCAGTGCGCCAGCATGTGCTTGAAGGATCCACCGTGTCCGACCCGGCGGAACACGTTCGCAAGCGAGTTGTTTCTGCGGTCCACGCTCTGCAGCGGCCCCGACTGGTAGAAGTTATCAACGCGACCGGCGTGATTGTTCATACGAATCTCGGCCGCGCTCCCGTCAGCCGGATGGCGGCAGAGGCAATGGAGCAGGTCGCCAGCCGCTACTCGCCGCTGGAGCTCGACATTACCAGCGGAAAACGTGGCGGACGAATGTCTGAGATCAGTGAGCAACTTCGACTGCTGACTGGTGCTGACGCAAGCCTGGTTGTGAACAACAATGCGGCCGCCGTGATGCTGGCCCTCAGCGCACTCTGTTTCGGAAAAGAAGTCGCTCTCTCGCGGAGCCAGGCCGTAGAGATTGGCGGGGGATTCCGGGTTCCGGATGTCCTGGCGCAGAGCGGTGCGACACTCGTGGAAGTCGGCACCACGAATCGCACGTATACGCGTGACTACGAGGCGGTTATCTCCGAAGATACCGGCGCGCTGCTAACGGTCCACTGGAGCAACTTCCGGATTGTCGGATTCACGAGCCAGCCGGAACTGAGTGACCTCGCGGCACTCGCCGATCATTATCACTTGCCGCTAATCGAGGATCTGGGTTCCGGTTCATTGCTGGATGTTGAACCGTTTGGTTTGACGCACGAGCCCACGGTAACCGAGAGCATCTCTGCCGGCGTTGATGTTGTGTGTTTCTCAGGAGACAAACTGCTGGGTGGACCGCAGGCGGGGATTATTTCCGGCCGAAAGGATCTGATCGAGCGTATCAGCGCCCATCCACTGGCCCGGGCGGTTCGCGCGGACAAGACAGCGCTGGCCGGGATTGCGGAGACGCTGCGTCACTACATACGCGGTGAAGCGTTCGACCACGTTCCGGTCTGGCAGATGATCTCTGCGGATCGTGAATTCCTGCGCTTGCGGTGCGAAGACTGGCGATCTCGCCTGCATACCCAGGCCGGCATCGACGTTATTGAGACCGCCTCGGCAATCGGCGGCGGGTCGCTTCCAGGCGAAACGCTTCCATCCTGGGGACTTACCATCCGCAGTGACCATCCGGACGCAATCGCCCGTTCGCTGCGCACTGGGCAACCTGCAATCATGCCGCACATTGAGCACGATCAACTGATCCTCGACGCCCGAACTGTGCTGCCAGATCAGGATCAGGCATTGATCGACGGACTGAACCGCGTGCTCACCTCGAGCTAGTGCGGTCCCCTACCAGCCGGTGTCTCGAATGTCTTTGAAGTACGGGCTCTTGTCCGGATAGAACTCCGGGAACCGGGCTTTCATCTGATCGATCAGCGTCATGTGCTCGATCACGGTTTCCCGATCCTGTTCGGATTCGGCGTGGGTCAGGTCAGCCATCAACTGGCGAATCTGCTGATCGTGCCGCTGCTTCCTGAGCCGGGTCAACACCTGATCAGCCTCTCGCTTGAGCTGACCGGGATACATCTGCGGGCGCTCGCCGAGGTTGTCGATCAGTCGTTGTGCGTACTGGTGAACATGCTCCGGAAGTTGCTCGATGATACCGGGGATCTGCTCGAGCGGCTTGTTTCGGATTGCCGCGAGAATCTCGCGACTTCGGGGATCGTGGATGTCAGTTTCGACGACTGACTCCAGCGTCGACGTCAGGAATTCCGGATACCGAATGAGCAGACCAATCAGGTGCTCTTCGGGTGTGGCTGGAGTCGGGCGCGAACCGGCTTTGGGCTGAAGCCGGCGCTGGCGGGTCGGTGTTGATCCCGAGGTGAGTATCACCCTGTCTGAAAGTTGAAGTTTGCGAGCGGCCATGCTCGCGTAGTGTTCACGAATCACGTTGTCGCCGATCTCTCGCAACACCGGCCCAAGTTGGTGGGCGATCTCGGACTTCTGGCGCGGGTCCGACGGCGCCGGATCACCGATAACGGCGTTCACATAGAAGTCCAGAAACGGCACCGGGTTGCCAATGAGATCGTCCCAGCGTGCCTGATCCGACCGAATGAGATCGTCCGGATCAGTGTCTTCCGGCAATTTAACGATCCGGATATCGGTCTTCAACTGCTTTTCGAACCGGACCATGCCCGGGCCATCGACGACGGCGCGCTGATCCTCGGAGAGCGTTTCCCGCATGACATCCAGCCCACGAATCGTCGCCATCTGTCCGGCGACATCGGCATCGAGCGCGAGCACGATCCGGTCGACGCCGCGCCGGATCAACCGGACCTGCGGTTCGGTGAGCGCGGTTCCCATTGACGCGACAACGTTTCGATAGCCGTGCTGATGGGCGGCGATTGCATCCATGTACCCCTCGACGACCACGACTTCCCGCTTCTCGCGGATCGCCTCTCGGGCCAGATCGATCGCGTAAAGTGACGAGCTCTTGTCGAAGATCGGTGTCTGCGGTGAGTTCAGGTATTTCGGCATGGCATCGCCCAGTGCCCGCGCGCCGAAACCGATAACCCGTCCTTCAGCGTCAGAGATTGGGAACATCAATCGGTTACGGAATCGGTCGTAGGTTCTGCCGGCGTCGTTTTCGGTTACGAGTCCGGCTTCCATTGCCTGTTCGACCGGAATGTCGTTCTTCAGGAAGCGGCTCAGAAGTGCATCCCAGCGATCCGGAGCGAATCCGAGTTGGAACTTCTCCGCCGTCTCCCGGTCGATACCTCGCTCCTCCAGCAGCGCTCTGCCCGGCTCACCGTGGGACGTCTGCCAGAGCACATGGCTGTAGAAGCTGGTCGCTCGACGGTTCAGGTCGTAAAGGTGATCATGCTGATCAACGGGTGGCGGCGCTTCCTCCGGCTTTCGCTCTTCAAGTTCAACGCCAGCCTGGCGGGCGAGTGTTCGCAGTGCTTCGCTGAAATCAACTCGCTCCTGTTGCATGACGTAGTTGAAGAGATCGCCACCGGCGTGGCAACCGAAGCAGTGGAACGTCTGACTGTCAGGAAATACGATGAAGGACGGCGTCTTTTCCTGATGAAACGGGCACAGGCCTTTGAAGCTCCGACCCGCTTTGCGGAGTTGAACCGTCTGGCCGACGATATCGACGATATCGAGCCGGTCCTTTATCTGTTCGACCGCATCGTTCGACATGGCTGTGTTCATCCTGACCAGAAGGTCGGTATGTACAGTTCCTGAAACTTCCTGAGTGCGTACCGGTCGGTCATTCCGGCGACGTAGTCCGCGGCCACCCGCTCGACGGACTCGTTTGCGAGACCGCGAGCAAACTCCTCCGGAATCGTGTCTGGATTGCGGATTGCTTCTTCGAACAGCACCTGAACGATCCGCTGGGCCTTGATGGTTGAAACTTCCTCATTGATCGGGTCGTACACATACTCGAAGAGGAAGTTCCGCAGCACGTTTGCCCCGTGCTGAACTCGCTCCGACATCATGATGACCTGATCTCCGGGGTCGAGCTGATCCAGCGCCGGGGCCGAAGATTCAACGATATCGCACACGAGCGTGTTGATTCGCTCGCTATGCCGGGTTCCAAGGATCTCCAGCACGTCGGACGGCACTTGATCGGCACGGATGCGATCGCCCCGGATGGCGTCGTCCAGATCGTGGTTGATATAGGCGATGCCGTCGGATATCTTCATGATCTGGGCCTCTGGGGTCGGTGGTCGACCAGAAATTTCTCCGGTGATCGCGCCCTTCGGTTTCGAATGATGAATGATGCCGTTCCGAACGTCGTTTGTCAGGTTCAGCCCCTGACCATCCTTCTCGATACGGTCAACAACTCTCAACGACTGCTCGGCGTGAACGAATCCAGGCAGGAGATTGTTGAGAACGCGCTCGCCGGCATGACCAAACGGCGTATGGCCCAGGTCGTGAGCCATCCCGATTGCTTCGACCAGGTCCTCGTTGAGCCGCAATGCGCGGGCAATTGTCCGGGCGATCTGGGTAACCTCGAGCGTATGAGTCAGCCGGGTGCGGACATGGTCACCATCCGGGGCCAGAAACATCTGCGTCTTGTGCTTGAGGCGCCGAAATGCTTTCGAGTGGATGATCCGATCGCGATCGACCTGAAATGGCGTTCGAACCGGGCTTTCGTCGTCCGGATGTGGCCTGACCGCGTGACGACTTCTCGCTGCAGCTGGATGCAAGAACTGATCTTCAACCTGCTGGAACGACTGGACGATCGTATCCATCTGGCTCCCAAACCCTGATCCATGAAACGCCGCGAACCTGTCGTTCGAGTATATATGAATCATTCAAGGTTCCCGAAGTCCTTGGTCAGAAACATGCGACTACCTGATGTTAGACAGATACTCTAGATGGAACGGGAAACAATGAAACTGCTCGTCACCGGAGCCACCGGTTATATTGGCGGACGACTGATTCCTCGACTGGTTGAGGCCGGCTACGATGTCGCCTGCATGGCCCGAGACCCATCCCGCCTTGAAGGCCGCGAATGGGACAACGTAGAGATTCGGAAAGGTGATGTTTTCGATACTGAATCGCTGCGCACGGCGCTCGATGGTGTTGATGTCGCCTATTACCTGATCCATTCGATGTCGAAGAACGTTGACGGTTTCGAGCGTCAAGATCGTGTTGCCGCGTCGAACTTCGCTGAAGCTGCCCGGGATGCCGGAGTCAAACGGATCATCTATCTTGGTGGACTGGGCGCAGCTGATCACAAACTCTCCCCGCACCTGGCGTCCAGACAGGAGGTCGGGAACGTGCTTCGCGAAAGTGGCCTTCCGGTCACCGAATTCCGGGCGGCAGTTGTTGTCGGTTCGGGAAGTGTTTCGTTCGAAATGATTCGCTACCTGACAGAACGCGTCCCGGTCATGGTCGCCCCGCGCTGGGTGTCTACACGATGCCAACCGATCGCCGTCTCGAATGTGCTGGAGTACCTGATTCAGTGCCTTCGTAACCCCCGGTCAGAAGGGCGAGTGATCGAAATCGGGGGGCCGGACGTCATGACCTACGGAGAGATGATGCTCGGATACGCAAAAGTCCGTGGTCTGAGGCGCTGGATTGTTCCAGTTCCGTTCCTGACGCCGCGGCTCTCGTCGTATTGGGTCGATCTGGTTACGCCGATTCCAGCGGCGATTTCTCGCCCACTGATTGAGGGCCTCCGGAGCGAGGTCATTGTGAATGATCCATCGGCGTCAGAGATCTTCGACATTGAGCTTCTGAGCTATGAAGAGGCGGTATCCCGGGCGCTGGAGCGCACACGGTCTGACAACATCGAGACAGCCTGGTCTGGAGCGCAGACACCGATTCGCCAGGGCGTGATGCTGGATGAAAAACAGGGCATGATCCGGGAACGGCGCCAGATCGAGAGTTCGGCGTCCCCGTCTGCCGTGTTCGCCCAGGTGACTTCAATCGGTGGGCGGAGAGGATGGTACTACGCCGATTCACTCTGGAAGGTTCGAGGACTTCTGGATCGGCTGGTCGGCGGGATCGGAATGCGACGCGGCCGGCGGAAACAACATGACTTGCGACCTGGAGACGCGCTCGACTTCTGGCGGGTTGAGACGTATGTGCCGGATCAGGTTCTTCGGCTTCGGGCGGAGATGCGCGTTTCCGGTCTGGCGTGGCTGCAGTTCGAGGTCTATCCTCGCAATGGAGATGGGACGCTGCTGGTCCAGACGGCATTCTACGAGCCGCATGGGCTGAGCGGCGTGCTCTACTGGTATGCGCTGTATCCGGTTCATCAGATCATCTTCTCGGGACTCGCCCGGGAGATCGTTCGCCGAGCAGAAGAGGCCGAGGCGCGCTATGACCAGCGAAATGATTCTCAAGCGAGTGGGGCTTCAACTGCGGAACAGGCGCCCCGGACCTAGCGATAGCGGGCCAGCGGCGTAACTCCGGCCCGGACAATGTCGCCCGGCCAGACCAGTGGCTGGACGTCCGGATCTACTCGCAAGGTGACTTGCGATCCAAGGACGATCATTCCCAGCCGATCACCCTGTTTCGAGCTCGTCCCGACCGGGGTCCAGTTGATCAGTCGGCGGGCGACCATTCCGGTGATCTGGTTTACGGTCACCGGGCCGTTCGACGTGTCGTAGTAGGTCAGAAACTGATTGTTGAGTTTTGCGGCTGATTCCGTCATTGCCGGCCGGTTCGCACCGAATTTGCGCGTCTGGCCGACGACATGACCGTCGCACGGAACACGCTGGACGTGGACGTCCCAGATCGCCAGGAAAATAGCGATTTCCAGCAATTCTCGCTGCCAGTAATCGTCCCAGACGGTCTCCACGCGCATCACACGTCCGTCTGCCGGGGCGAGCGCAAGTCTGTTGTCACGCTGGATCTCTCGATCTGGATCCCGGAACGTCAACGCAATCAGTCCGTTGAGCAGCATCACGAAGCCGGCCAGTTTCGGGAACCGGCGCGAGAGGATAAGGCTGAGCCCGGCAGTTGGAAGTAGAATCGCCCAGCCGTACTGGAATGGTCGGAACCATGGACCGTTCAGCATTAGAGTCGCCTCGGAACTGTGGCGGTGAATAGATTCGCCGGTGGGACATTCCAGAGATAGATGTCCCGGGTGACGTGATCGAAATGCTTTTTCAGCAGTGGTGGCAAATACGTTGGATGGTACTGCAGCGCAACGAATCGGCCGTCGTCAGCCAGTGAATCGATCACGGCATTAAGCAACTCGGTTGATTGCGTATGAGAGAGATAGCTGAATGGGATCGTCGAAATGATCGCGTCGAACGGCGGCAACTGGTGTTCCCGGCGATGCTGGACGATATTTGCGGCGGACTCTTCGTAGAGCTGAAATCGTGAATCCGAAATCGTTTTTCGAAGGTAGTCGGCAAACGGTTCGTGAACCTCGTAACCCCAGAGAAGTCCATCGGGGCTGAGTTGCTCGAGGATCACCTCTGTGATCGGGCCGGTCCCGCACCCCAGTTCGGCGACACGGGTTGCCGCGGGTATGTTCGCCAGTTCGCAGATGCGCTTCGCGACACCGCGGCTCGTCTCGCGAACCGCGCCGACCGTTTTGTAATCCTGAACGAAAGAACGAAGGAAATCCCGATTTGACAGGCGGTTTCCGGATTTCTTATCGGGGTTGCTGGCTTGGCTCATATTCCTCTTCTTCGAATCCGATTCCGGCGGTCCACTCATATTCGTCCTCTTCGGCGATCATCGGGACCTCGTCGTCGAGTTCGATACGCCGGATAACACCCCAGATAACGTAGGTGCTCATCACCAGTGCTGCCACGATCGCGACTGTCTCAACGCTCGGCCACAATACTATTGGAAGCGAGGCGACGGCCATTACGCCGATCGGGTTTGGCTTCATTCCGGACATCTTCGGGAAGGGTACCCGGCAAACCATCAGGATCGTGGTTGTCACGGCAAGTGCCGCAGCGAGCCAGTAGTTCAGGCCGAATGGACCCGCGGCAATCAGCGCCATCAGCGCGCCTCCGGCCGTGATCGGCAATCCAAGGAAGACGCCGTTTGCCGGTACAGCGTGGAACCGGGCCAGCCGATATGCGCCGGCAAGCACGAAGAAGAGTCCAACACCATATCGAACTGCGCTCGGCGCTGACGTAAACACCGTTACGAAAAGCAGGGCCGGTGCGGCCCCAAATGCAACAATGTCAGCAAGCGAATCCAGTTGCTCACCCATGTCGCTAGTCGCACCCAGTTGGCGGGCCAGTGCGCCGTCGATTCCGTCGGCAATCGTAGCAAGAAGGATGAATCGAAGCGCCCAGTCCCAATCTCCGGTTCGCGCGGATTCAATTGCGGCAAGTCCGCAACTGAGCGTTAGCATTGTTACCAGGCTGGGAAGAAAACGCCGTAGTGAGTTCACACATGCCCCCCAATAGAGCAATAGCCCGCGGACCGGAACAAGACCCTCAACTGACGGTCATTCGTCGCGCGCCGACGAGTCGGGCGAAGGTTAGCTTGACTCTCATTGTACCGAACTGGTGCGAACGGTCCGCCGATTGTGTTCCGGAAACCATGACGCGAGTCGCGACCTTCCGGAATCCCTTCCTCCAAATGGCCCCAAGCGGAACGTATAGCTTTCTTAATATCTTATCAGCCGGAGAATAGCAAATGTCGTGTCGCATCTTGCGGCTTTCCGTTGACGCGTGCACAAAACTCCCAACTATGGTTCAGTATGAGGGCGGGGAGGTGAAGCGTGGTCGGAAAATGTCGAAATCGAGGCACTGTGCGCCCCCAATTATGCGTATTTGTTGCCCGAAATGCGCTGCATCGCGTTAGAATACCTGCGGTAATCCAGCCGCAGCATGATCATCCCAATCACGCATCCGCCATCCGGACACGTCCCAGCTCAGACTGTCGCATCGGCGACAGGGAGCGTGGAATCTGACTTCAGTGTGAGTGATGCCAGAGACTGAGGAGGGCTCAATGGTCTGGTTACATCGTTTCGGAGCGGAACGATACAGGGAGGTGCGATGAGCAAGATCAAGGTAGACCATGTCTACAAGATATTCGGGGACGACCCGGAAACCGCGTTGAAAATGCTCAACGAAGGTGCAAGCAAGGCGGAGATCCAGGAAAAAACCGGGCAGGTCGTTGGTGTCAACGACGCCAGTTTCAATGTCGAAGAGGGTGAAATCTTCGTTATTATGGGACTCTCCGGCTCGGGCAAGTCAACGGTGGTACGCCTGCTCAACCGTCTGATCGATCCGACCTTCGGCACCGTCGAGGTCGATGGTGAAGACATCACCAGCATGGACGAAGATCAGCTCAGAGAGCTTCGCTCGCGCAAGATGAGCATGGTCTTTCAGCGATTCGCACTCTTCCCGCACCGAACGGTGGTTGAGAACGCATCCTATGGACTGGAAGTTCATCGGCTCCCTCTGGAAGAGCGAACACAGCGAGGCTCCGAGGCGTTGAAGCGTGTCGGTCTGGAAGGCTGGGACAACAACTACCCGGGTCAGCTTTCTGGCGGTATGCAGCAGCGAGTTGGTCTGGCGCGGGCGCTGGCTGTTGACTCGGACATCATGTTGATGGACGAGGCATTCAGTGCGCTTGACCCGCTGATCCGCCGGGAGATGCAGGATCAGTTGCTCGAACTTCAGAGTGAACTCAAGAAGACAATCGTCTTCATTACTCACGACCTCAACGAGGCCATGAAGCTTGGCGATCACATCGCAGTCATGCGTGACGGCGCCATCGTTCAGATCGGGACGGCAGAAGAGATTCTGACCACTCCGGCAGACGACTACGTGGCCTCGTTTATTGAAGACGTCGATCGCACCCGGGTGATCGTTGCCTCGTCGATTATGCGCTGGCCACGGGAAACGGTTAACCCACACGACGGACCGTCCGTGGCGCTCCGAAAGATGAAGGAAGCTCAGCTGTCCCAGTGTCTGGTGATGGAGTCGAACCGCAAGGTCGTCGGTGTCGTTCGGGAGGACGATGTCGTCCGATTGTCCCGGGAGCGTGCCGGGTCGATTGAAGCGGCTATCGATGACTCGGTACCCCGCTCCAAGCCCGAAACACCGATCGCCGAACTCTACGCGGCGGCGGCCGAAACGTCTGTTCCCATCGTCGTGGAGAACGAAGACGGACGAATGATGGGGATCGTTCCCCGGATCTCACTGCTGGCCGCGCTGAGTGGAGAGGACGGTACTAATGATTCCTGAGATACCGTTGGGCGATTGGGTAACGGATCTTGTTCAGTTTCTGCGCGATAACCTGGATTTCCTCTTTCAGGCCATCCGCAGTCTGCTGGGTGGGTTGATCGATGGACTGGAATGGCTATTCAACCTCCCACCATCGCTGGTTATGATTGCGTTGTTCGCAATCCTTGCCTGGAGACTGCGGGGGATTCAGTTCGCCATTTTCACCGCGCTGGCGTTCGCGCTTGTTGATGGTGTCGGAATGTGGGAGCCGACGATGGACACGCTGGCGGTGGTCCTCGTGGCAACCCTGTTTGCGGTGGCAATCGGTATTCCGGTCGGAATCCTTGCCGCGCGAAACGCAGTCGTAAACGCCGCCGTTCGACCGATACTCGACTTCATGCAGACGCTGCCGGTGTTCATTTATCTGTTGCCGGCAATCATGTTCTTCGGTATCGGGACGACCCCCGGCGCAGTTGCGACACTTGTGTTCGCACTTCCGCCGGCAGTGCGCCTGACAAACCTCGGTATCCGTCAGGTGGATCCGGAAGTTGTTGAAGCGGCAAACGCCTTCGGCGCGACTCAGAATCAGATTCTCTTCCGCGTGCAGTTTCCACTGGCGTTGCCCACAATCATGGCTGGTGTGAACCAGGTGATCATGCTGGCACTGTCGATGGTCGTTATTGCAGGCATGGCAGGCGCCGGAGGACTCGGTGCCGAAGTTGTTCGCTCCGTCTCAACGGTCAATATTGGCCTCGGCGCGGAAAGCGGTATTTCGGTAGTTATTCTCGCGATCTTCCTGGACCGGGTCTCGGAGGCAATGAGCGCAATCGGTCAGCCTCCGTCAGAGTAGGAACAGGAATTGCGGCAGGGTGTAGTGTTGCGTAAAGCAACGATGAATGTGCAGTCGGCAGATCCGAAACCAGATATGGTACGGTTTGCTGAGAGACGAAGAGAAACGCACGTACTTGAGGAGGTACTATGAGTTGGTTTTCGAAGCGATTGTTGCTGACGGTTGCAGCAATTGCACTCTTCATCCCCGTCGTTGCAGCATGTAACGGCGATGATGATGCTGTCGATGATGTTGATGATGAAGTAACTGACGTTGTCGACGACGTCGCCGACGACACGGATGACGTGGCCGTCGAGGACGACGAAGACGACGCCGTGGTTGATGACGAAGATGATGCCGTCGTCGACGATGAAGACGACGCTGTTGTGGATGACGAAGACGACGCGGTTGTCGATGATGAAGACGACGCCGTTGTTGATGATGAAGAAGATGATGCCGTCGCTGATCTCGAAGGTGAAATCACCTTCGGATACATCGAAGGCTGGGACGAAGGCGTGGCCTACAGCTATCTCTGGGCCGCGATCCTCGAGAATCACGGCATGACCGTCAACATGGAGCCGATCGCAGAGGCCGGCATCCTGTTTGAGGGCGTTGCCGCTGGTGACATCGATGTTTATACGACTGCCTGGCTGCCGCTGACCCATGAAAGCTATTGGGACGCGCATGACGGCAACCTCGAGTCCCTCGGCGTCTGGTACGAGGAAGCGCTGCTGGCGCTCTCTGTTCCGCAGTACGTCGCCGACGAGCACGGCATCGAGTCTCTCGAAGACCTCGCAGACAATGCTGATCTCTTCGACTCCACTGTTACCGGTATCGAGCCGGGTGCTGGCATGATGGGCCTTGCGGCCGATGAAGTCATGCCGACCTATGGCATCGAAGACTGGGACCTGCTGGAAAGCAGCACCGCCGCAATGCTCACTGAGTGGGAAACGGCGTATGACAGCGAAGAACCGATCGTTGTGACTCTCTGGGAGCCGCACTGGGCCTATGCCGAGTGGGACATCCACAACCTGGATGACCCGGAAATGGCCTGGGGCGAGCCGGATGGCCTCGAATCTGTTGCCTGGACTGGCTTCAGTGACGAGTATCCGGAAGTTGCCGAGATGATGGGCAATGCCTCCCTGGAAACCGGTGAAATCGGTGAACTGATGGACTACGTCACCGTTCAGGCCGAAGATGGTGAGCAGCTCGAGTATGCTCAGCAGTGGCTGGACGACGGTGGCCAGGACATCGTTGACGGCTGGCTCAACTAGATCCAGTCTCACTGACAGTTGACTGCACATTCAGTACTGAATGGACACGGCGGCCCTCTGGCCGCCGTGTTTCTTGTCTGGCTCCGCCCTCATGAGCCGTTCGTTATCCACCGCGCTATGGTATTGTGATCCTGTCGTTACAATTCAGCGAACGTCACCCTGTTCCGTTTCGTCGATTCACAGTCCCGACGCATAGTCGAGCCGAGCTCGACCACGTCGTCTGGAAGCGGAGCGGTGTCGGCGACGATCCAGGGAGGATTCACCGGTGGATGTCAAACGGGCAGTTGCGAAGATCCTGAAGAAAGAGGGAAC
>SLMJ01000322.1 GCA_007133615.1 Thermomicrobiaceae bacterium
AGCAGCAAGACGTTCTTGTCCAGGCATTCGAGCGCCGGGTACTCACCTACACGCCGGGTAACAGTGATGGCTGGCAAGTTGAAGCCGGTAACGTTGGACGGCATTACTACATGTGGCGATATGGTGATGTCCCGGCTGATTCCGCAAATGCCTGCCCAGACACAATGCACGTGACCTTCCATGTTTACGAGCCGACCGGAGATGGCGACTGGGAGCGAATCGCGGTGACGACGACCCGGGAAGTCTGGCATCCGGGTGATCTCGCGACCGGAACCTGGGCATCGTACATCGATGATGGTGGTGAAGTTCTGGCGCGCAATTCAGGCGGGATTATGCGGGCAGAACACAGCTACTCGACAATCTCGGGACAGAGAATTCTCTCGGGAATGGATGCGTCAGTCACCCAGATCGACGGTCCGACCGGTGGTTCCGCGCAGATCAATGCCGGGAACTTTGACATTGGCAATGATGGCGGTCGGACACCGAACAGCATCTTTGTCGGTTCCGGGACAATGTCCTGGGATACCGGCGCAGACGCTGGAGACCTGAGTTTTGAGGTTGCCGGGACCGGTCTACGAACGTTCCATGTTTATCTAGACCGCGACGCGCCACCGGTCTTCTTCCAGTAACCCTGACAATTTCGACCGTAGGGAAGGGGCCCGGTTGCTCATTTTGAGCGACCGGGCTTTTATCGTACGCATCTGGGCTTCGTGTAGAATCAGTGCATCAGTCGAGCAATATGAACGCGAGGCCGTGCCATGATCGTGGACCGAAAGCCGACAGTCGAATCTCTCGGCAAGGCGTTCGCCGAACACCTGCGGAAAGAACCGGACGTCCGCGAGCTCTGGGTCGCCGAAGACGAGGACGGGTTCGTGGTGTCGATCATCACGGATGAGATCGATCCGGAGCGGGAAAGGCATCTGTACGCGTACGCTTCACCGATCCAGCGGAAACTACCCGATGCGTTGTTCGAGGTTCACGTCAGTAACCCTCGATACTATCCGTCACTTTCTGGAGATCAGCTTCGTACAGCTGTGCTGCCATCAGGAGCCCGGAGAATTCAACTGAAACAGTGAACACGTTCGATGATCTGACGGACGCCCACCTCTTGCGTGCTGACGAAGACTATCGTTTCTCATTACGCCTTCTCGAACTCGAAGAACCTGCGCCCAGATGGGCGGTGGCCGCTGCGTTCTATGCGTCGATTCATTATCTCAGTGCGTGGTTCTGGAATGAGCATCAGATTGTCGTGAACAATCATCGACACCGCGGGCGAATGTTGCGATCAGGTGATTTCGATGCACTGAGTCCGATCGTCGAATCCTATGAGTATCTCTATCGCAAGAGCCTGGAATCACGTTATCAACCCGCTTTTTCGATATCGAGTTCAGAAGTTGATGATCTCCTGAGAACCGACCTCGAATCCATCCGCAACCTGATCAACCGTGAACTTCAACGCTGACCGGGAGCCGTCACCGACTCCCGGACGTTGTTTCTATTCCCAGTCCAGGCGGATTTCGAGTTCCGGGACTGTGGCTCCGGACGTGATGTCTCGCAGGACCAGTGTTATTGACTGGCTTGATCGAACCCGGATGTGCAGTGGCCGCCGCCCTCTGAGCCGCAGTACGTCGCGCAATCGCATTCGGGCGCGCGGTTCCGGGCGATCACCAACGTAGAGAAGTAGTTCCCCGTCGAAGACTTCGTCATCGTCCTCCAGCGTGACATGCAGTGCAGTAAGCCGTCCGCCGTGTTCGAAGCGATCCGTCTCAAACAGAGTGACATCGGGCTTCGATAGGTCCGGCTTACCCTGGAATAGGGTGATCGTTCCGCCACGATCTTCCATCGAATATCTGGGTCGATCTGCCTGATAGTAGCTCGCTCTGGAATCCATGCTCGAAGATTCGACACTGTATTCAGCGTCGGCAAACGCTTCGAATGCGCGCGATTCTGGAATCGGTGACGCAGGCATATCGCGCTGCAGGCTATACGCCACAAAGCCATCCGACCAGCCGTGCGCCAGCGCATTTGGAATGATCGCGCCGCGCTGAACCAGCTTTCCCGCTTCTTCTCGCACTGCGATGAACGAGGTTTCCGAGCAGACCAGACCATAATGCAGTGATTCGCTGACCAGTTGCTCACGCAGGTTTGCTTCACTTTGTCGGGGCCGTCGCCGGCGCCGCCGTCCAGGTGACTCAGTCTGCAACTCGAGTGCTGCCAGGCGCCGGGCGCCGAATAGCTTTTTGATGGCGTCGTCAGCCTCGAGCGTGCGTAATTCATCTTCAATGATCAAATTGTTATCGGCCGCGAGTTCTAGTCTGAGCGGATCCTCTGCGTGCGTCGACCGGG
This sequence comes from Thermomicrobiaceae bacterium, assembly GCA_007133615.1. GTDB lineage: Bacteria > Chloroflexota > Chloroflexia > Thermomicrobiales > Thermomicrobiaceae > SLMJ01. The sequence continues at coordinate 2,347 of SLMJ01000322.1, forward strand.
CTACTACCCAGATTGGTTGTCCAGCCGGGAGATCCCCAAGGTCGATGCGGCCGATGACATCCGAACCGGAATCTTCATCTTTGACGGGCCTCCCCATGACCCATACGTCTTTCCGGTTGACGCTCAGCGTCATCCCGGTCGCGATCGGTCGATCCCAGAACGCCATGATCTCATCGAGTGCCGTTGTGATGTCGCCCTCGTCCGGATCGCTTGTCAGAAACGACGCCTGCCCGCCACCGACAGCTACCAGCTCGTGCACCAACCAGGAATTGGGCGCGGCATCGATGCAGAGCATGCTGATTCGTCGTCGGGTCGAACGTTCTGATTCCGCCCTGGCAAATGCCAGATTGCTCTGGGCGTTGGTCACCTGCGCATCGGTAATGATCACGATGTGGCGTGCGAGTTCACCCGATGCCCGCCCACAGGAGATCGCCTCCTCCAGCGCGAGTTCGAGGTATGTTCCGCCGGAGTCATCGTGTGCGTCAACGAACTCCTGGGCGTACCGCACGTTCTCCGGTGTCGCCGGGACGCTCACCCGCGAAAACCAGACCGTGGTGCTGTGAAACAGCCCGACGCTGAAGTGGTCCTCGGGCCGGAGGCCGTCAAGGAAACGGTGCACGGCCCAGTCTGCCGCTTCCCATTTGGGTCCGGACATTGACCCGGATCGATCGACCAGGAGAATGATCTCTCGGGGCTTGATTTCACTCGATTCAACTTCCGATGGGGGTTGCACCAGCGCTAGCAGGTAGTCGTGACCGGATTCGCGGTCAGGGTGGTGGTATGCCGTTAGCGAAGGCCGGTCGGTCCGCGTTGCGAAAGACACATTCAGCACAAAGTCCCGATCAGGGATGATTTCTCCGTCGGCCAGGTCTACGGAGAGTCCGTCTCCGGTAGTGCGAGCCGTTATCTGATGAGTATTCGAGGAGATTTCTTCGGCCCCGATCGCCGACAGCTGCATTGAAAAGCGGTGCCCGGGATCCTGGACCAGTGCCAGCGGCTGGCCGCGCTCATAACGGCCGCCGAACCCCTCCTCCGAGACGTATCGCGGCGTAACGGTGAGCGGAAATCGGAACGTGAACCCATCACGGGCCGGGCGTAGTGACTGCACGAAATCCGTCGTTATCTCAACATCCTGCCCGGCTTCGATCCCGCTGACGTGCAGCGAGAACACATCCGGCGATTCCCTGCTGAGTAGCACTGCCTGATGCCCGGTTTGGCGTGCCCGATCGTACTCCTTTTCGGCATCGTGACGATCGGAGAGTTCGGCGCGAATCTCGGTGTCGCCGAACCTGACCACAACCCCGGTCACTGCCGCGTCGCCAGGTAAGGGAAACCGGTAGACAGCTTCCAGTACTGGCCCGTCTGTTTCCTCGGGATGGCCGAACACATGTTTGACGCGTAACCGTGCAACCGGCCCGCTTATCGTGCCATCGAGATCCGTTCGTTTCAGGGGCATGAACCGCGGTTGTGGGGGCTGAGCGGAGCCGTGATCGTCGTTCCGTTCGGGATGCTGGACGATTTCCAGGAACGCGGTCCCGCCGGCATGGCTGTTCTGATAGGAGTGTGGATTGAACATATCAGGTCTCCCTTCCGCCGGGGCTACTGCCGCGCCGGTAATCACGTAAGAGTCGTTGAATGCCCCTGAGGATCAGTGCTCGACCGTCCTCATCATGTACCAGCGGATGATCTGCCGGAAGCGTCAGTGAGATCCCATCCTCAACGGAGAGTTCAACGCGCACGTTGACGCCAGACTGGTCGAACGCCTCGGGAAACAGGACATCCTCGCTGTCAGCGGTGATCTGGTCCGGTCGCGCAGGCTGTGCCGCGTATCGACCTGCCCGACCGGTGAGGTATTCCCAGCGGTGGAGCACGGCGGCGAGATCAGCCGGTCTCGCAAACTCGGACGGATCATCCGGAACCGGTGGCGGCACTGATTCCGGCAACGCATCGAGAACCAGGTTCTCCAGGTCGCGGCCAGTTGCCTTCGTCAGGTCACCGCGGATCTCGCTGAGACGGTCTCCGGCATGCTGTCGCGCTTTGATGTAGAGCAACTGAAGCAGGTGGCGGTATTTGTAGGTGGCCAGTCTCCGTTCGCCATCCGGTGCGTCCATCAGATCATTCGAGATGTAGTAGCGGATTGTCCGGCGGTTGATCCGGTTGCTCGCCGTCGTTTCCGGAAGCGGTTCCAGTCCCAGCGACCAGACGAACGCGGAACCGATTGCCGCAAGCTCGTCCACGCTCCCGCTTGTCCATTCGCGCCAGTTTCTCAGCGCCTCGGCCAGTCGTATCTCACGCATCTTGGTTCCTCACTGCATCTAATAAGACAGTGATTATAACAGTGTTAGTATAACTGTCAAGCCCGCTGCGTTAACTGCGCAGTCCCATGTACCGCCTGATTGCGTAGTTCACACGATGTACGCTGCCCCGGCACTGACTATTCTGTTCACAAGACCGGAAAAGCAGATATGTCCAGGGAGCGACCAGATCACTGCATCTCTGTGAGAGGGGGCACGCCGATGAGCCCATGACGCGAAGCGCAAACGACGTTTGCACGCCGATGATGTTCGTTTCAGGCAGAGGAGCCAGGAAATGGCACAGGAACTCAAACTCGATCTGACGCAACTACGCAAAGCCATTCAACATGAGTACGAAGAAGTCGCCCAGAACCCGGACAAAGGTTTCCACTTCCATGTCGGGCGACCACTTGCCCAGAAGCTCGGCTATCCGATGGACGAAGTCGATGGTCTTCCGGATAGTGTTGTCGAGAGTTTCGCCGGGGTGGGGAACCCATTCTCATTCGGTTCGCTCAACAAGGGGGAAGTTGTTGCGGACCTGGGATCCGGCGCCGGATTCGATGCGATTCTCGCGATGCGCCAGGTGGGGCCGACTGGTCGGGTAATCGGGGTCGACATGACACCAGCGATGCTGGAGAAAGCCCGCGCAAACGCGGCGCTCGCCGGACACAACCAGGTCGAGTTTCGCGAGGGCTTTCTGGAAGATCTCCCGATCGCGGATAACTCGGTCGATGTCGTCATCTCAAACGGTGTCTTCAACCTGACACCGAACAAGGAGAAGGCGTTTGCCGAGGCGCACCGGATTCTCAAACCGGGCGGCAGGATGCAGGTTGCAGACATCCTGGTCCAGGTCGAGGTTCCGGAAGACGCGAGAAATGAAGTCGACCTCTGGACTGGCTGAATTGCCGGTGCGCTGCTGGAAGCAGCGCTGGAGCAGGTTATTCGCGACGCTGGTTTCGACGAAGTCTCCTTCAGCGAACAGCGCTATGACACCTTCTCGGACGCCCCGCAGGCATCGAGTGCCGAGAACTTCGGTACCCAGGGTGTCGATTTCCGGGCAATCAAGCCGAAGTGATCGGGACACGGCACGAGTGTCCTGTCGGCCCGGGAAAGGAACTGCACGATGACTGGATTGAAACCAGAACATAACCAGATCCCGGAGCCGGACGCCGTCTTCGATGCCGGCGATCTGGGGTGCGGGGACGGCCCGCTTCCCCGGATCGCGAGTACGCTTCGAGAGATGGCCCCGGGAGCGATTCTCGAGATTCGCTCAACAGATCCCGGCGTCGCGCAGGACCTACCGGCCTGGTGCCGGATGACCGGCCACGAGTATCTGGGTGGAGGCGATGATGAAGCAACAGGACGCTACTTTGTCCAGCGCAGATCATCCTGATGACAGGAACCCGGTGATCGCCGGCACCGTCGACGCCGGGTCCGCCAACTGCGCAACGCTGATCCTTCATGTCCGATCCGCAATGAAGGAACTCGAATCGGGTCAGGTACTTGAA
>SLMJ01000391.1 GCA_007133615.1 Thermomicrobiaceae bacterium
AACTCCGTTGGTAGATTGGGCAGCTCCGTCTGCCCCAGCCAGCCGAATTCCCCGCGAGACTGGGCCACACGGAGGTGGCCGGTCTACCAGATCCCGCTTCTGAGTCAGACGCCCCTGCTGGCCCGGGTTCTGACCAACCGAGATCGAGATCGTCAACGGAATCCTGGTCGAGGAATGCCTCGCCGTGAGAGCGTAGGGGCCGACGCCCCTGTCGGCCCGGGTTCTGACGAACCGTAACGGTCGCACAGAGCCTGTCCTGAGCGGAGCCGAAGGAGGCGTGGACTATCCATGAGAGTTTCAGGTGAGGGCGCCTCACGGCACCAGCCGGAACACAGCCTTTCGCGCGGCGTCTGCTTCGAACATCGCGAGTTCAGAGTCGGGCGCCGCGTCGAAGTACGGTCGCACGATCGGCACCTCGTGCACGTACTGCTTAAGAACCGGAGCCGCCTGTCGCGGCGAGAGTTCCTCGATGTCGATATGTTCCTGAACCCGACCGCGGGAGAGCGTTACCTGTCCGGCCGCCCGGGCATTGTGAACCCAGTCCACGACACCATACGGCGCAACCAGAAAGCGGTCCCCGTTGCGTTCCACCAGCGTCACCGGCGTGGTGTGCGGCGTGCCTGTCTTCCTTCCCGGAACCGTAAGCAGGTAATTGTTTCCCATCGGAAGGCCGAGTCGGAGTAGCCGGGCAATCGACCAGTTCGCGCATCGTCGCCAGGTGGCCATCTCGAAAGTCTTCGCCATGAATAAACCTCCACAGGTGATTGCGTTCCCTTTGATTATCGCATCACACTGTGTCCGAAGCCTGCTGCAGTTCACCTGCGGGGTTGTGGATCGACTCGGTGTTGCCGAAGTTCTTCGCAATCAGTGCAAAGGTCGCCCCAAAGTACACCGCCGTTCCAACCACTAGCATGATCACTCCCCCGGCCCGCTGATCGGCCAGTTCGCTCATTCCCCAGAGCGTATCGCTAGCGAGGTAGAACGGGTAGATCACATCCGGCACAAAGATCAGGTACAGCGCCACAAGATCTCCCACCGAGCCCGATATGAACAGCATCAGAATCGCCACATCCGCCCGTACTTTGTGGTGTCGGGGCACCGGGTCGATGATGATCCACCAGAACAGCAGCGCCGTGCTCATGAACAGAATATGTTCAATCTCATGCACCAACGTGCTCTCCAACGCAGCAACATAAAAATCCGGATGGTGCCAGGCCACCAGATTGACGTTCAGGAGCACGAGCACCACGATCGGGTTGGTTACTACGGTGAGCAACCCGCGTATCCATCCCCGTCTGAGAAACGGCCCCAGAACAGCACCACTGCGTTCCGGCGAAATCGCCCAGAGCGCAACCTGGACCGGCCGTCCCAGCACCAGCAACGGCGCAGCAATCAGCATCATCACCACGTGCTGACCCATATGCAAGGCAAACGAGTTCTCGTTGTAGGTGTGGAACGGCCCCGCCAGCGCTGCTGCGAAGGCGATCAGACCGCCATAGAACGCAATCGGATACGAACGTGGAACACTGCGCACGCCTGACAGGCCGATCCGACGCAGCGCCAGCCCGTACAGCCCGGCCGCAAAGATCAGCATGAACAGGATGTACGGCTCGAAATCCCACGCCAGCAGGAACGGGCCCGAGTAGTAGCTGTGTAGCAGTGTGTCCGGCACTCCACGCCTCTCTGAGTTGAACTCGCGAACCGCGCTGGCTCAGATCCTAAGCTCCGAAAATCGTCGCTCGGTGTGACTTAAGTCACATTCCCACTCATCAGTGGCAAGTAGAGTGTGCATCACGCAAGACGTTTCACGCTGAATCTGCGCAGGGATGACCGCCATCTGAGGGATCGGGGGAGTACAGATGGATGCAGAGAAACAGTCGAATGTTGACGCCAATCAGAGTCCGGATCCGCAGCGCCCGCGCTGGCAACAGGTGATCTTTGACGACATCTTTCTGATCCTGATGCTCGGACTTGTCGTGCCGACGCTCTTCTACCTGGTCTGGGGCCTCATGGATCTCGCCAGTGTGCCGATTTACGAGCCGTAGGGGGAAGGTGACAGCGCTATGTCGTATACGAGTAGCCCACTGGTCGCCCCACCGCGTGACTGGTGGCAACCGGCGGGAAGGGACGAAAAGCTCTGGCTCGGCATCGCCGGCGCCTGGGCCGTCAGCATGTTCGTCATGATGGTCATTATCTGGCCGGCCATCGGCGGCCAGCAGAACCAGATTCATGACTACCGCGTTGATCCTTCCGATTTCCAGGCCTATACCGCCTCGTTCATCGAAGAACACCAGACCGGAGAGCTGGAAGGCACACCGGTCGTGTCTCCGCCGCCCGATACTGACATCTTCCTGCAGGCGTCTCAGTTCGCCTGGACCCCGGTTCTCGAACTCCAGCAGGGCGAGACGTACCGGATACTGATTTCATCGATCGACGTCCAGCACGGATTCTCGCTCCAGCCCGACAACGTCAACTTCCAGGTTCTGCCGGATTTCATCACGGGACTGGAGATTACGCCGCACGAGGCTGGTGAATACACCATCGTGTGTAACGAGTTCTGCGGGCTCGGTCACCATCTGATGGTCGGACAGATCATTGTCGTCGAGTAACCGCGTCGACCTGTTTTCGCCGGCCACACTCACGTGGCCCGGGTTGGAACGTAATCGAACTCGCAGTGAAGTCCGGGGGAGACAATGACGGCAGAGGCAGCCAATCGCGCAAATGACTCCATACTTGCCGGCTTGATGCGCCGGTGTAACGTCACCAATCTGGCGGTGGACCATAACGCCGAACGCCTGATCATGTTCAACGCGGTCATCTCGGTCGTGTTTCTGGCGCTCGGCGGGATCATGGCGCTGCTTATCGCCCTGACACGCTGGGAAGCAGTCCATCTTCTCAACGCCGACTGGTACTATCGCGTCACCGGTGCCCACGGTGCGGCGATGCTCATCTTCTGGATCCTCTTCTTCGAGGTCGCCGGATTGATCTTCGGTGTTTCCGTGATTCTCAATCGTCGCCTGCTCTGGCCGAAGGCCTGGTGGACCGCGTTCGGAATCATGTTTGTCAGTGCGCTGACATTGCTGGGAATCATGCTCAGTGGTGAAGCCACGGTGATGTTCACCGCCTACCCACCACTGCAGGCAACGTCCTGGTTCTATCTGTTCATGATCCTCTTCGCAGTCGGTGCACTCATCGCGGTCATCATGTTCTTCATAGAGCTCGTAAACGCTCGATATCGTGGGGAGGTTGGCCCGCTACCACTCTTCACGTTTGCGATGCTGGCCGCGGCAGTTCTGGCGCTCTGGACGCTCGTCTCAGGCGCAGCCGCTTTCATTCCGACCTATCTGTGGTCAATTGGAGTACTCGGCCACGTCGACGCCGGCGTCTACCGCCTGCTCTTCTGGGGATTCGGTCACGGCGCGCAGCAGATCAACCTCGTGGCAATGGTTGGTGTCTGGTACGTCCTGGCCGCGCTGACGGTTGGTGCCCGTCCGGTCAATGAGGGGGTCAGCCGGCTGGCTTTCCTGCTGATCATCCTGTTCATTCACATGGGTGCGATCCATCACATTCTGGTGGATCCGGGCTTCAGCGAACTGAGTCGCGCGGTCAACACGAGCTACTTCATCTACGGCGCCACGCTCGGCAGCATGATCCATGCGCTGTCGATTCCGGCCGCAGTTGAGATGGCACAGCGACGCAAGGGCTTCGCGTCGGGCATCTTCACCTGGTTGAAGAAAGCGCCCTGGAAAGAGCCAGGTTTCTCATCGCTTGTGCTCAGTTTCTGGCTATTCGGCGTTATGGGTGGTATCAGCGGCGTGATCATGGGTACCGTGCAGGTGAACATGATCCAGCACAACACGTTGATCGTCCCGGCCCACTTCCACATGACTGTGGTTGCCGGTACAACCCTGGCCTTCATGGGGCTCAGCTACTATCTCATCCCGCTAATCTTCCGGCGTGATCACGTCTTCCCCGGCATGGCAAAGGTGCAGCCGTACGTCTTCGCAGCCGGGATGACGATCTGGGGCCTCGGCACCGGATTCGCCGGTCACGCCGGGATGTCCCGCCGCCACTGGGATTCGACCTTCGGAGATATGCCACTGGCTACGGACATCTTCCAGAACGCTCAGATTGACATTTCGCTGGTTGGTCTCGGCCTCGGCGCACTCATCGCCGGTGTTGGTGGCGCGATGTACGTGATCAACGCAGTTGCAACGGTCTTCACCGGGAAGCGGACTGACACACCGCATCTGCCAGGAATCGATCCTGATGCCCTGCGGCCTGCAGACCCCGCCGAGCGGGAAGCGGCACTCCATGGGCACGATCACAAGCGTGGGTTCGAGTTCCCTGGAACGCTGATTCTGGTCTTCGCGTTCCTGGTGCTGTTCATGATCCTCTACGCCACCTCGTGGTTCGAGCTCAGCTCGGTGAACTGGACGATCGAATAAGGCCGCATCCCTCTCGATGACGAAAGAGACCCCTCTCCGGAACACTCGGAGAGGGGTCTTCTCATTACAGGCAGGTTGCCTCGGACTTCGCCTACGTAAAAGACTCCAGCAACTCCGGATCCAGAATCTGAACATCACCACGCCGGACGGTCACAGCCCCGGCGCGCTCCATCTTCTTCAACGCTCGGGCAACGACCTCGCGCGCCGTGCCGGCCATTTCGGCGATCTCGCGCTGGGTCAGATGACGCCCGGTTGAAATCCCGGCGCCAACTCCGACCGACGGATGGCTAATTTGCATTAGAATCTTCGCGACACGCCCGGTTACATCCCGCATGGACACATCTTCAATCATCGCCAGCATATGCCGAAGCCGCTGTGACATGATCTTGATGATCACGCCGGCGAACTCCGGGCTACGGGCTACCAGGTCCTGCACGTCCTTGCGGGAGATAACAATCACACAAGCCTCGTCAAGGGCTTCGGCCGTGACTGGATTCGTCCCATCGTCGAACACCGGAACCTCATTGAACGAATCGCCAGCACCCATCAGGCGGATCGTCTGTTCCCGCCCGAATCCATACGCACTGCTACTGGACGATTTGCTCAGCCGAATCGTGCCCCGATCGACGATGTACATCGCCTGGCATTCGTCACCTTCGAGCAACAGGACTTCGCCCGGAGAGAGCGCCTGCGTGCGGGAAACACGTGCCAGCCACTCCAGCTCGTCATCCGGCAGCGCCTGGAACATGGGATCGTCACGAAGTCGCTGCAGTCGAACAGAGACATTCGCTTCATCGCGGGTTCGCGGCCGATTCCCATTCTTGTTCAGGCTGGACTGCGAAATATCAAGGATAATCCGATGTGCCTCCGGCAACAGTCGGTATTCAAGGTTCCCGAATTCAACGGCGCCGAGCATTTTCAGCCGGTTGATTCGGCCCGCCAGCACTTCCTCGCTGATCTCCAGATCGGCAGCCAGCACATCCGGCCGCTCCGGTCCGTTTGACAATCGCAGCATTACTGCGACGCACAGTGGATCAAGTGGATGTGGGCATGCCATACGGCCTCCGCCTTCCCTACGCTATCCAAGCTTCATTGGACTGATCCGCATCGCCCAACAGCCTCATTCGGTGCGCTCCCGGTTCCGACGTGGAGGGCGGGGAATGACTCGCGACCAGAGCTGGACCACGACAATCCCAATCGCCACCACGTGTGTAATCGCAGAAACCAGCAACAACTCGTCCACGAGACTTGTCATGTATCCGGCCCGCGGGCCGGGCTCTGCAATTACACGAATAAGCAATCCACTATTGAGAATCAGAAAACTGAAAAATGTGACACGCTCATTATACCCGAGCGGCAGCTCGTCTGAACGTTTTCGTGGGAGCAACCAGTAGGCAATTCCGACCGCGAACTGAAGGAACCAGCCGACGAACAGGATGTGTCCGTGAGTTGGCAGGTACCAGGCCCGCCAGTTCCCGGGAACAGATGCATCGGCTAGCATCAGTCCACCAAGTACCACGCCGAGAGCCAGCCAGAGCAATGCGGCGCGGACCATCCGGACGCTTACAGGATCCATTCGGATCCGACCATGCAAACGTCGATGGTCCGCAACCGCAGGGGGTCATATAGCAAGAGCTACTGACGCCTTCCCGTTTCGATCGCCCTGGTTACTTCATCCAGAATCGGGCCCTCTTCGTAT
>SLMJ01000336.1 GCA_007133615.1 Thermomicrobiaceae bacterium
AGAGCGGTTCAACATCCCAGTGATGGGTACCGTAGAGCCACTCGTCGACATCGTCGACGTATTCACCATCTCCCGGGCTTGTTCCGCCGTGGCCATCATCGCCGTTATGACCGTCATCGTCCTGGTGACCATCGTCATCCTGATGGCCGTCATCGTCCTGAGTTCCATCATCGTGACCGGAATCACTATCGTCGCCCCCGTCGTCGTCCTGCGGAGGTGGTGCTTCGCCGGTCGCCGAGGCAAGCACGTAGTACGGGCTACGCTGAGCGCCATTTTCGCCCTCTGCGTATACGCCACCGAGGACGACTTCCCCTGCGTCGAACTCACGCTCAAAGACGTCGCGAGGCTTCGGGCTCTCTGAGTCTTCGATGACGACCGGATCACCGACGTGCTCCCAGTCATCCAGCCAGGCCGGGACCGGTTCATCAGCCTGCCAGACGATCGCCACGGTGGCCGGGCGCGTCAGATCCAGCGTGATCCATTCGTTCGTCGAGAGGTAGCGAACCTCCCAGCCCTGGTCAGTGAGCAGAACATCCCAGCCACCATACGGACCGGTGTCGTAAACCGTTCGGGTTCCATATGGCGCCGACTGTTCGAGGCCATTGACGAACCCTTCTTCGATGTACTCGAAGTTGTCTGGGTTACCTGCGGTAAAGCTGTAATCGCCGATTACCGGGCCGTCAGCGTCTGGAGGCGTCGTCGGTTCTGGCTCCGGCTCCGGCGTTGGTTCTGGCAGATCTTCGCAGTGAAGTAGCCAGGATTCTTCGTGCTCCGACAGACTGAGATCGGTGTCGCAGTCAACCTGGACAGATTGCCCGGGTTCGATGGTAATGACGTCGGAGACGTCTCCATCGCCATGCGACTCGTTGGCGATGGTCGCCATGGTGGCTGCGAGTAATAACAGCACTGTGGCGCCCGCTGCGATCCAGCGTCGCTGCATAGATTACGCTCCTTTATGAGGTCCCTTGGGGATCACGATTGCTTTCATACCGAGGAGGGCAGAACGCTCTGTGAGGTTTCAACAGCCCATTCGATGACGAAGCGAATCAGATCTACCCCTTCCCGATAATTCCCTGTGTCAGCAGGAATGTACGCAAGTATTGCCTTTGAACCTTCTAGCTACATCCGACTTACCGATCGTTCCTTTCTGACACATGGGTAAGGATGGAAGACGACCGCCGGGAACTTCATCAGCCAATTAGTCCCAGAACTATCCCTGATACGGAGTATATACGTACCGCATGGGAAGTACTTCGGTCCCACGGCACGGTGCATGTATTGCCGTGGATGTGTAATTCATCATGTGGCAAGTTGCATCATCCTCGTTCGTGGAGTTGTTTGTTCCAGTTTTGCTGGTGATTCCCTCAGCACGCGTTGCGGAGATTGAAGCGAACGAATAGGTTCGCCCGGCGGTGTGCCTGCCGAATTCCGTTTCTCGGGGCTCCCCGACCGATCACTACAGGTCAGACCGACAGCCCCAGATCAATCCGGCCGGATTGAAACGCGTAAAATGGAAACGATTTCGTTTGGCATGAAGTTGATAGCTCATGTAGGAAGGATAACTGAATCCATGACTGAACAGAAGGCCGGATTCGTTGTCGTCGATACCTGGAACGTGAAGCCCGGAAAGGAAGAAGCGGTCAAAGCGGTGCTCGCCCGTGCTCATCGAGCGTTCTCCCAACACCCGGACATACTGTCGGTGGACTATTGCATGGTGAGCGGCCGCCCGGATCAGTACCTGGTGGTTTTCCGCTATACGTCTGAAGACGCCCGCGAGCGATTCGTCGCAAGCGACGAACTCACGTCAACAATGCAGACGCTCAGCGAGCTGTGGGACCTCGGCGACGTTTACGTGAAAGGACCAGCCGCAGACCTTGGCGACTGACCGAACCCGAGTGAGACAGCAAAGCGATCAGTCATCGTCGTCGATCAGCAGTTGCGGGCATGTTGAGTTCATCTCAATGATGTAGTCACGATCCTGCACGAACTCCAGAGGGACATTACAACCCGACCGCCGGAGAGTAACCTCTGAGGTGACCAGTCCCGGTTGTCTCCGGATCAGCAACTGCTCCTGCACCGGCATCGTAAACTGAACGGTGACGTCTCTGATTTCACCTATGTCCAGGTTCACGATGAACGCTCCTCCCGAGCCCGCTTCGGGATCATCGCCTGTTCGCCCCTGTCGATCTAACACCGCGGATCCGTCTGGCAAGTGAATGTCAACCCAGTACCGCTGGAAACCTTCGTAAAACGGGTCGCCGGTGGTACTTCCGAGATGCGCTAGCGAAACGGTCAAGGTGGCCTCGACGGATCCATCAGTCGCCTCATCGTCGAGCACCAGATCGACCGAAGGCTGCATTGCAAGACTGGTCTTCAGTCCGGTCACGTTGGAAAAAGTAATCGCCAGACTGGGAATGTCCGGTTCTGGATCGATCAGGCCCGCCCAGTTCCGCTCTTCCAGTAACTCCTGGACGTCTGAATCGACGTGAAATGCCTGCATATCGCGCTGATCAAGGCGATCGAACATCGCAAGGACCACAGGAATGAGATCCTCCCGATCACCGTTCGAGAGTTCATCGAAGAGAACCTCCCCGATCACCCCTATCACGTCCTTATGATCGGTTTCGGATTCGTTCCCCTGCCTGGCTTCGCGACGCTGTCGCTCGGCTTCATCGAAGAGATTCTCTGAGGTGATCTCTCGCTCCGCACCGTCGACCTCCACTGTTATCGACCCGGTGGAGGCGAGCATGTCCTGAATCGCCTCGGGTTGAATTGCGGCAACACCATCGAATGGTTCCACACCGGCTGCTTCAGACATCTCCAGCATTAACGAGGCGCTCGTCGGGAAGTGCGCCCACCAATTGGCATCCTGAAACTGAAGCTTGTCCGTTCGGACAAACTGAGCGATGCCGGCAGGTGGTTCCACTTCATGATCCGACTGGCGGTACGCCTGACTGAGGTGGTAGACATCCTGGAACTCGTACCAGAATATCTGTCCGTTCAGCAGTTCCACCTCCGCGATTGTTCCGACGAATCCGCCGGTCGGACGCAGTTCAGCAGGATTCTGAAAAAGGACGAGATACCGACGGTTCCCCTCGCCACCAAAGGACTCGTAGGCGACAGCGCGCTGTTCGGCAAGCTCAAGCTGGTGTTCAACCTCCTCGATCAACTCGTCGATCTTCGCCAGGTTTCCATACACCCGCCCGGGAAGTTCCGACTCATCGATCTGCTCTCGCTTGATCAGCGCGTCCTGCATAAGATCGAGAGCAATATCGATCTCGGAATCCCGGCGCTGCAGAACGTCAAGCCAGGTCTCTTCAGTGTTATCGGGGTCGAACCGAATGCCGGTATCTTCGAGTGCAACGAGCGACTCGTTTCCGACACTGGCAATGATCTGTCCAGACTCGGCCAGCAATCCGGCAACTTCGAGCATCTGAATAGTCGACCGATATCTCGCTGATCCGAACTCGGCAACATTCCCCATGCCCAGCGGCAAGCTGGAAAGTTCGTTCATTCGTTCGACGCGTTCGGAGAGTGTGAGGAACTCGTCCTCGAGCCACTGAAGATCCTCGGGGCCAAGTTCGTACAGTTCTGTCGCGGAAAGTGCCTGGTGAATCTCTTCGATCTGGGCGATCGCCTGATCGTACTCGTCATCGGCTTCCTGCTTGCGTCCACATCCGGCGAGCACGATAAGAACCACCAGGAATAACGCAACCAGTGTGACAACCCTGACCGCGCGAACATGAGCGAGCAAACTCTTGAAATGTACGAGCACGACTACCTTCTCACTTTGAGATATTGAGTTGTTGGAGATACGTGGCCTGTGAGGGCAGTCGATGACTGTTCGAGCGACTGGTCCTCATTTACTTAACAGCTGAAATCAGATTCAGTAACGGTCGATTACAGCGGTTTTCACTGGTAAGAAGGGGTTCAATCCTCGTCCTGCTCGTCAATCTCCGGACAGTCACCCGCAAGATCGATAATCGCGTCAGAATCAAGATCGAACTCAAGGGATTCATCACAACCAGCGGTTGAGACACTGGTATTCATTAGTTGGAGTCCCGGCTGCCGCCGGATCAACAGTTTGTCAGTGCTCGGAAAACTGAAACGAATCGCGACCGACTTACGCTCTGCCACAGGCAGATTGATCACGTAAGCGCCACCATTGCTCGCATCCGGATCGGAGACCGGGCCGGGCTCGGTATCCACGATGGCAGCGCCATCCGGCAGAATCACGTCAAGCCACCAGCGCTGGAATCCTTCGTAGAACGGGTCACCCTCCTCGGCACCGAAGTGCTTCAGGCTCACCGTCAGGATCGCCTCCGAGACGCCCGGAACTTCGGAGTCCAGTAGCTCCAGTTCCATGGATGGCTGCATCACGAGGCTGGTCTTCAGACCGGTGATGTTAGCCAGGATCGGTGCGATGACAGGAGTCTCAGGATCAGGCTTGATCCGACCGGCCCAGTTTCGATCTTCCAGGAACGCAGTGACAGCGTCATCACTGGAATAGGCCTGGATATCCCGACGATCCAGCGCGTTAAACATAAGGAAGGCTGCGTCGATCATGTCATCACGATCACTACGTGACAGATCATCGAGGAGCACCCCTCCAATGAGAGAAATGACTTCCTTGTGCCCGACTTCCGGCTCTTCACCCTCTCGCTCGATACGCCGCTGTCGTTCCGATTCCTCCAGCAGGTTGTCCGGGGTGATTTCGCGTTCTTCGCCGTCGACGTCGACGATAATTGGTCCAGTAACCGACAGCAAATCAGATATGACGTCCGGCTGAACGCCAACGACTGCATCCACCTCTCCCCAGCCAGCGTCCACGGTCATCTCCTTGATGAGTTCCGCAGATTCAGGGAAATCTGCCCACCAGTTGGCATCCTGATATTGCAGGTAGTCAGACCGGATATATTCAGAGATAGCCCACGGCGGAGGCACACCAACGTCGACACTCTCCTGATAGTCCTTGCTGACCTCATAGACGTCGTGGAAGTCGTACTGACGGATCTGGCCTCGTTCGATTTCGATGAACGCGATCGTCCCGACAAATCCTCCGGTTGGCCGCATCTCTGCCGGATTCTGAAACAGCGCCAGGTAACGCACCTGTTCCTCCGCGCCAAGCGCAGTGAACGCAAGTGGAAGGTCATTCGCCAGTTCGCGCTGCCCCGAAAACTCCGCGATCAGCTCGTCGATCTGGCGCAGCCGGTCCTGAATGCGATTGGGCAGTTTGTCATCGTCGATCGCTTCCCGACGCTCGATCGCCTCGTCCATCTTGTCCAGCGCCTGATTGATGTCGTCCTCACGCCGATGAAGCACGTCCAGCCAGGTCGCGCCATCCTGACCCTCTTCATAGCGAATGCCTGTGTCATCGAGGGCGCGCATCGCTTCGTCGCCAATGTTGGCGATTGCCTGACCGGACTCGGCCATCATCCGGCCGACTTCCAGGGTCTCCATCACCGCATCGTAGCGATCACTAACCCATGGAGCTCCACTGACAGCTCCCGTGAGTCCCAGCGGCAGATTTGACAACTCCTCGATGTGATCAATGCGCTGTTGCAGGGTGGAGAACTCCTGCTCCAGCCAGGACATGTCTTCCCGGGACAGGGAATATATTTCGCCACTCGAAGCGACTGATTGAATTCGTTCGATCTGAACAATGGCTTCCTGATACTCGGCTTCGGCCTCGCGTACCTGTTGAACCATCAGAACGGAAACAAGGAGCACCACGAAGACGGCAAGAACACCGAGCGCTTTGAACAGCGATATCCCTGCCAACCAGTGTGTCAGCCGGGTCATTGCGGACTCTGAAGTTTGATCGGAGGAGCTGGTCATTGCTTCAACTGTATTTCGGAGCCGTTTTCCAGAATGTCGTGCTGAATTCATTGTACTCGCTGGCCCGACCAACTTCATCAGTAATACGTACTAGGTTGTTCAGTCTGAACGGTCAATCATCTCAACGGATGCACCGTCCGCCACCTGACTCCCTCAGACCGATGGATACGACTCCAGCTTTTTCAATGCGAAGACCGGGGACAAACAAGGTCTGCAGTCAGGATTTCTGTAGTATGATGTCCGCGAACCAGCAGCTGACGATCCGTCTTCAGATTTGAGACGGGAAATCAGAAATCGGTA
>SLMJ01000323.1 GCA_007133615.1 Thermomicrobiaceae bacterium
AACATGCCGCCCCCGGGTGACATCCGGAACTGCATTGTCGCACTGGCTGATTCAGAGACCCTGATGAGTGATCTGTTTCAGTACCGCTTCGAGCAAGAAGGGTCAGCGCTGCATGGGCACAGCTTTGGAAACATCTTCATTACCGCGCTGACGCAGGTTTCCGGCAGTTTCGAGCAGGCCGTTGCGGAAAGCTCCCGGGTACTCAATGTTCGCGGGAAGGTGATGCCATCTTCGCTCGAGAACATTACCGTCTGTGCTGAGATGGCGGACGGTCGCGTCATACGCGGAGAATCAGCCATCGTCGAAGAACGCGAGAAGATCTCGAACGTCTACCTGGACCCCCGTGATCCATCTCCCTACGATCCCGCTCTTCTTTCAATCCTCTCAGCGGATCTCATCATTCTGGGACCCGGTAGTCTGTATACCTCGGTGCTGCCGAATCTGCTCGTAGACCGCCTTCCAGAGGCGATCCGGGCGTCGCAGGCCGCCAAGGTGTACGTCTGTAATGTTGCGACGCAGCGAGGTGAGACGGACGATTTCGAAGCAGTTGATCATGTGCTGGCACTGGAAGAGCATGTTGGTCGAGGCGTGGTCGATCACGTTCTGGTCAACAGCAATCTCGAGCCGGCCAGAGAGTTGATCAAGCCGGAATGGGCCGTGCGAGAAGTCGGCCTTGGAGGACTGGAGAAGCTGGATGACTCGGTACGCGTGGTACTTGAGGATGTGGTGAATCCGGAGTTCCCGCTCCGGCACGATCCGGCCAAGCTGACTCGCGCGCTGATTCAACTCGCCAGAGAGCGACGTCACACCAGCAGCCAGTCTGATGCTTCTTACGGTGAGCAGCCGACTCGCAACGGTCGATATGAGTATCCACCAGCTGCGCAACGAAACGGGCAGGCATATCCAGAGGCCCTGCATAATCCCGCCGCGAAGGAGGTTCGCAAGTGAGTACACGAATCGGAATCAATGGGTTTGGCCGTATCGGCAGGCAACTGCTGAAGGCGATCATGTATGAGTACGAGGGCGAAATCGAGGTCGTTGCCGTCAATGATCTGAGCAGCCCGCACTCGCTCGCACATTTGCTGAAGTACGACTCAACGTACGGTGGATTCGACGCGGATGTCGATTCGACCGACGATGCGATCATCATTGATGGAAATGAGATCAAGGTATTCTCCGAGCGTGACCCAGCATCGTTGCCGTGGGGTGACAACGGCGTTGAGATCGTGATCGAGTCGACCGGTATCTTCACCGACGCCGAACAGGCGAAGGCGCACATTGACGCGGGCGCAAAGAAGGTGATCATCAGCGCTCCGGGCAAGAATGAAGATCTGACAGTCGTGCTCGGGGTCAACGAGGATCAGTACGATCCAGCGAAACACCACATTATCTCCAACGCATCCTGCACCACAAACTGTCTGGCGCCGGTTGCGAAGGTTGTTCATGACAACTACGGCATTCGCCGAGGTTTCATGACGACCGTGCACGCCTACACCAACGACCAGGTGATTCTCGATGCGCAGCACAAGGACCTCCGGCGGGCCCGGGCCGGTGCGATGAACATCATCCCGACATCAACCGGGGCGGCCCGAGCAGTGGCGCTGGTGATTCCGGAACTCAAGGGTAAGTTCGACGGTTTCGCGCTTCGCGTTCCAACGCCGACCGTTTCGATTGTCGACTTCGTCTGTGAACTCGAAAAGAACACGTCGGTTGAAGACCTCAACAACACCTTCAAGGAAGCCGCGGCGGGCGACCTGGCCGGCATTCTCGATTTCACCGATGAGCCACTGGTTTCCACCGACTTCCGGATGGACCCGCACTCAGCAATCATTGATGGGCTTTCGACGATGGCGATCGGTGACAACCTCGTGAAGATCATCGCCTGGTACGACAACGAGTGGGGCTACTCCTGCCGGGTCGCGGATCTGACTTCGATGATCGCCCAGGCTGGCGCTGAATAAGCGTCCCCAGCCATTCGGCAGTCAGATGTATTCGGGCGCCAGATGCTGGCGCCCGATCTCATAAGCCGTTTTTATCTCGGTTTCAGCACGTCATTCGGGAGGAACACTCATGCGTGTGCGTACGCTCGATGATCTTGAACTGTCCGGAAAGCGGGCGCTGGTCCGCGCGGATTTCAATGTGCCGATGCGTAAGGGCCGCATTACCGACGACACCAGAATTCGCTCGACGATCCCGACTATCAAGGCATTGATCGAACGCGGTGCGTCGGTTGTCCTCATGTCCCATCTGGGACGACCGAAAGGACAGCCCGTCGACGAACTCAGACTGCGTCCGGTCGCAGCGCATCTCGGAGGATTGCTCGATTCACAGGTTTCGTACGCGCATGAAGTGTCCGGGCCCGCTGCGAGGAAAATGGTCGACGATCTGAAGCCCGGCGAAGTAGGCATGATCGAGAACGTCCGGTTTGATCCACGCGAAGAGAAGAACGATTCCGAACTTGCCAGAGAACTGGCAGAGCTCGGCGATTGTTTCGTCTCTGATGCGTTCGGGGCGGCTCATCGGGCGCATGCATCAACGGTAGGCGTTGC
Source organism: Thermomicrobiaceae bacterium (assembly GCA_007133615.1). Taxonomy (GTDB): domain Bacteria; phylum Chloroflexota; class Chloroflexia; order Thermomicrobiales; family Thermomicrobiaceae; genus SLMJ01. Next base: position 2,550 of record SLMJ01000323.1, read on the forward strand.
CGAACATCTTCCATCCGCTGCCGGTCTCCTTATGGAAAAGGAAATCAAGGCGCTATCCTGGGTTCTGACCGACGCACAGCAGCCGTTTGTCGTGATTCTCGGAGGGGCGAAGGTCTCCGACAAGATCGGCGTCATTCAGAATCTGTTGGGTCGAGCGCAGCGGTTGATCATCGGCGGAGGCATGGCAAACACATTCCTGAAAGCAGCGGGAAACGACGTCGGCGTGTCGATGGTCGAGGACGAAAGTGTCCAGACCGCGAAGGACTTGATGGCCCGCGCAGCTGACGAAGGCGTTGACCTCCGGATTCCGGTCGATGGGGTTGTAGCGAAGTCGTTCGACGCCGATGCCGATGCCCGGACAGTGGCGGTCGGTGAGTTCGAATCTGATGACATGATGCTCGATATCGGGCCGAAGACCGTCGATCGATTCAAGGAAGCTCTTGCCGGTGCCCAGACGATCGTCTGGAATGGGCCGATGGGTGTTTTCGAATTCGATCAGTTCGCAGCCGGCACGAAAGCGATCGCGCAGGCGGTGGCCGAATCCGGTGCGTACAGCCTGATCGGTGGTGGCGACTCGGTTGCCGCCATTGAACAAATGGGTCTCGCCGGAGAGATTTCGCATATATCAACCGGAGGCGGCGCCTCGCTGGAGTTCCTCGAGGGACAGGACCTGCCTGGTGTCAAAGTATTGCTCGAACAGGAGTAGGGCGTTGAATCGCAGACCGATTATCGCGGGAAACTGGAAGATGAACACCTCGCTCGACGAGGCATTGGCACTCGCGCGCGGTGTTCGCGAACAGACCGAGTCAGTGGATTCGATCGAACGAGTCCTGATTCCGCCGTTTCCCTGGATTCTGGCGGTACATGGCGAGGTAAGCGGCAGCGGAATCACCGTCGGCGCGCAGAACTGCTATATGGAGCAGTCGGGCGCCTTCACGGGTGAGGTCTCGCCAGCTATGCTCGCTCCACACTGCAGCTATGTCGTGCTCGGGCATAGCGAGCGCCGACACGTTCTCGGAGAAACCGACGACCAGGTTGCTGCAAAAGTCACCGCAGCGCACTCGTCTGGGCTTTCAGTCATCCTGTGTGTTGGTGAAACGCTGGAAGAGCGCGAGGCCGGGCGGGCAGAGCAAATTGTTTCTCAGCAACTGAGGGCCGGTCTCGGAAACGTTTCATGGGGGATGACGCAATCGATCGTGATTGCGTACGAACCGGTCTGGGCGATCGGCACTGGCGTCGCGGCATCGACGCAGGACGCCCAGGACATGGCCGCGTTTGTTCGCTCAACGCTGGCGAATGTGTTCGATCAGAAAACGGCGAACTCGGTGCGCATTCAATACGGAGGCAGCGTCAAGGGCGATAACGCAGCGGAGCTGCTTGGCTGCCCGGACGTTGATGGTGCGCTGGTTGGCGGGGCCAGCCTGAATGCTGACGATTTCGGCGAGATTATTCGTGCCGCGGCGGCACAAGTCAATTGAATCGGATCACGTTCCGGTGATATAGTCTTCGCTGACTTAGCAATACGCTTCGGAGGATCATCAACATGGAAGTCGCAATTTACCTGGCGATGATGCTGATCTCGATTATTCTGATCGGCGCCATTGTGTTGCAGGCCAGAGGCGGTGGACTGGGGAGCGCCTTTGGTGGCGACAATTTCTCGGTGCAGCGGACCCGGCGTGGATTTGAAAAGCTGTTGTTTCAGTTCACGATTGGCATCGCCGTCGTCTACTTTGCACTGGCTCTGTTCGCAAGCTTCGTGCTCTCGTAGCCAGTCGCCGTGACAGAGTCACACAACAATCGACCAGTGCGAACTCCCCGCCGTCACGCCGCAACCACGTCTGCGCTGGCCGCGGGGCTTTTCGTTATCGTGCTGGCATTTGTGGGTGTGTTCTGGTCCGAGCTCGATGAACACGTTCTCTCGGAAATCACCGGTGACGACGATGGCGACACGGTCGAGGTTCTCGACGATACGACCCCCGACACGTCGACTCCTGGTCCCGACGCAAACACCACGAGTATCTACAGAGAAGCAGACGTCGGATTCCCGTCAACCCTGAATCCGCTGCTGGCGTCGGGTTCCAGCGAGAATTCTGCCGCGACACTGCTGTATCGATCGCTCCTCACAACAGATGACGCTGGCGACCCGGCGCCGGATCTGGCAACGGACTGGTCGATCTCCTCTGATGGATTGACGTATACACTGGATCTGGATCCCGACGCGCAATGGCACGATGGCGAGCCGATCACTGCTCGCGACGTGCTGTTCACCATGTCACTGGTTCAGAGTGGCGACTTCACCGGGAGCCAAACACTCTCACGATTCTGGCGAGCGATTTCCGCTGAGCAGGCAGATGAGCACCAGATCCGGTTCACGCTCCTCGAGCCATACATCGGGTTCCTCAACTACCTTCGCTTGCCGATTCTCCCGAAGCATGTCTTTGGGGATGTGCTGCCGGAAGATCTGGCCGACGTTCCGCTCGACTCGTACGAAGTTGGCTCCGGCGCCTATCAACTTAGCGACATCGATCCCGATCAGCGAGAAATTCGTTTCTCCAGGATCAATCAGGAAGAGAATGGCGGGTTCCCCGAGGTTGTCGTTCGCTACTTCAATTCTCGCGACGACGCGCTTGCTGCTTTCCGGGATGGTGATGTCGACGGTGTATCGTTCGTTCCGCTGGACGCGCTGCGCGACGATGACGCCCTGCCCGGATCGAGTCAGATCTACGGGCCTGAAATGGCAGGTTACACCGGTCTGTACTTCAACGTCCGGCATCCGTACTTCCGCGAGCCCGACACGCGCCGGGCCATCGAGGCTGCGATCGATCGAGAATCCATCGTTGAATCCGTGCTCGGTGGCCACGCGATTGCCGGCTCGAGCCCGATTCCCCGGATGTCCTCGGCTCACCAGCCTGGCGACCACAACGAGTACGATCCAGACGTCGCCCGGGAACTGCTCGAGCGTGATGGCTGGACTCTCGAAGATGGCGATGAAATGCGGCAGCGGGATGGCGAATACTTCCTCGTTCCAATGATTGTCAATAGCGGAGATTCTCAGCGTATCGCCGTGGCGAACCTTCTGCAGGAGCAGTTGCGCGAGGTCGGCATTTCGGTTGACGTTCAGGTAATGGCCAGTGACGAGGTACGGGGAGCGCTGGAGTCTCGCCAGTTCACCGCGGCAGTTTACGGCTGGCATACCGAGAACGGCGATCTGGACGGATTCGAGCTCTGGCATTCATCCCAGGGAGAAGAGGGGATGAATTTCACCGGTTTCGCCGATCCCACCGCTGACGAAGCGCTCCTCGAGGCACGACAGGCGAGTTCGATCGAAGAACGAAATGAGCAGTACGCGGAGTTCCAGCAAGCTTTTGCTGAGCAGGTTCCGGCGGTGGTATTATTCTATCCACGTTACCACTTCGCTGTCTCAGACTGGGTTCAGGGTGCAGAACCTGCCCCGCTGGTCAATCCGGCAGACCGGGTTCGGCAGATCCCGGAGTGGCACGAGCGAGAATCGTCTGCCGCGTCGACTCGCCCGGCTGAAGTGGGTGGAGAACGGTAAGCGCGGCGGTACAGGGCTACCGGATCCGGTTAGGAATTGCCGAGCCGGATGGGTTATAATCCTCAGCCAGTAGTGGTCGCACTGGCGGGTTATTGAATGAGAGGATCCGTAATATGCCAATCGGCCCATGGGAATTGGCCATTATCCTCGTAATTGTCATCATTATCTTCGGAGCGGGTAAGCTGCCGGAGATTGGTGGTGCGCTTGGTCGAGGTATCCGCGAGTTCAAGGAATCTGCGCGGGATGAAGAAGAGGAAGAACACGAGCAAGAGCAGCACCAGCAGCAGTACGGTCAGCAGCAGTATGCTCAGCAGCAGTACGCCCAGCAGCCGCAGGCGCCACCGCCCGCTGACCCGCCGCAGTACAACGATCCGAATACTGCTCCGCAGCAAGGCCAGTCGTCTGAGCAGCCTAGCGGGAACGATGACCCGGCTCGCCGCGACGCCTGATCGCAACGTTCGATAGCCTGCCTGACCAACACATAGGCGAGTCTGAAATCAGCCCCCGGTCCTCGTGACCGGGGGCTGTTTCGTTTCTCTGCAGCGCGCGGTCGATCCGACGCTGATTCGCGGAATGAATCCGTGCCTGTCAGTCTCCGTGGCTGTCTTCTCGGAAAAAGCTGACGATACTGTCTGCCGACGGCGTTGAACTGGCTTCGTCCAGGACTTCAACGTAGGTGATCCGTGACCAGGGGTAGATCACGGTTTCCACACCTTCGGCGAGCATCGACAGCGGCTTTCCGTCTCGCTTGCGCGGATTGCGTACCACGATGCAGTTGTCCTTCGGATCCGGAAGCTCGTCGAGATCCGCCAGAACGGCTTCTTCGTTGAGAACGTGCAGGATGACCCTCATCAGTACGAACCCTCATTTCCTGGCGTGGTCCACTCTCGGGACGATTTGATTCTCAATTACAAGCGCAGCCCGTAAATTTGCCGATCAAGACTGCCGACAATGACGATCCCATCACCTATTGCTGGTGTCGATGTGATTGGGCCACCAATGCGGTAGCGCCAGACGGTGTTGCCATCACGCAGATTCAGGCACTGCACATCGCCGTCAATGGTCCCGACGTAGCCGTACCCACTGTAAATAGACACCGACGATGTGACCTGATTGGCGATCTGACTTCGCCAGATCTCGGTCCCGTCTTCGACCGCAACGGCGTAAACAGCGCCATCTGACGACCCGATGTAGGCAACTCCACCAAGGACTCGAGGGCTGGCCAGAACGGGCCGCTGGGTCCGGACCTTCCAGAGGACCTTTCCGGTCTCGAACGACAATCCGTAGATCGAACAATCAGCATTACCGACCACGATGACCCCGCCCTCGACGGCTGGAGAGGACAGGATACGGTCACCGAGCTGGCTTCGCCACACGACTCGACCATCATCTGCGGCAATGCGGTACAGCGCCCCATCGTCTGACCCGACGACGATGCTGTCCTGGAACACCGACGGGGATGAGCGAACAGGCCCCCACGTGCGTTGTCGCCACTGAAGCTGCCCGTCCGCTGCATTTACGCAATAGCAGTAGCCATCGTCCGAACCGAAAATCAATCGATCGCCATATACGGCGCCGGAAGATCGAATAGCCATGGCGGCACGGAATGACCAGTTCAGTCGCCCACTGGAGACCTTTATTGCGTACATCTTCTGATCTTCTGAACCGATGAACAGTGCATCCTGGAGGATCACCGGGCGGGATGCAACTCCGCGCTGACATTGAAAACGCCAGGCAATGGATCCGTCGCTATGGTTGATGGCGTAGACGTTGCCATCGTACGAGCCAATAAACGCGCGGCGGTTGGCGATAATCGCGCTTCCCCGCACCTCATCCCCGGTGTGGATCGACCAGACAATGCGTTCTCGAACCGGCAGTGTCCCGTCCGGAAGCGGGATATCATGTTCCGGCTCGACCCGGTGCGTCGTTTCGACCTTCTCGAACATCGTCGTGCCGGGGTGTCGGTGAGTGGTTTCCTGCTCACGATCGAACTGCCGCGAACCGTTCGGTTCGGCTTCACTGTTCCCCGAATTCAAGTCGAGATGAGATGCTGGCGGTTGATGATCATCTGGTCGCGGCCCCTCTTGGTGCTGTAGCTGGCGCAGCGCCTGAATCATGGCGTGGGCAGTTGGAAATCGGTCCGGCGCTGAATAGGCCAGCGAGCGACTAAGGATCTCCGCAAAGTCATCGGAGATAGCCGGATTGCTTTCCTGGACGGGGCGTTGATCAAATGTAAACGGCGTTTCCGATCGGGGATCGGCCTTTGATGCCAGATGATGCAGCGTTGCACCGAGCGCGTAGAGGTCTCCGCGAGGCTCGGCGATCCCCCGGTACTGCTCCGGTGGCGCGTACCCCTCGGTGCCGATCATTGTCCCTTTCTGAAGTGGCTGGAACGTTCGGGCAATGCCGAAGTCGATAAGCGAGAGTTTGCCGTCTGGCCGAAGAATGATGTTGGACGGTTTGAGGTCACGAAACACGATCGGCTCTGGCTGGTGGTCATGTAGATATGCCAACACCTCGAGTATCTGCAGAGCCCAATTGGTCAGGGTCGCCTCGTCAAAGGGCCCCGAAGCGTTCTCGATTACGGACTCCAGATTTTCTCCCTCGATGAACTCCAGAACCAGGTAAACAAGTCCACCGTCAGCGAAGAAATCGAAGATCTTCGGAATCGCCTGATGGCTCAGGGTCGCGAGCATTGCCGCTTCCTGCTCGAAGTTGGCGATCCGAAGTGTGCGGGTGCGGTCGTCCGGTGCGGAGACGAACATCTCCTTGATCGCGCAGAGTCGCTCGACATGGTGAAAACGCAGGTCCCGGGCAACGTAGACGGTGCTCATTCCGCCACGGCCGCAGATTCGGAGGATCTCGTAGCGATCCTCCAGAACCGTGCCCTGGCTCAGCAGCGTTGTTGCTGGTCGACGCGTCGGTTCCATGGAATACAGGTCCTCAGTCACTGCGTTGTTTGCTGCGACGCGTGTCTGGTCGCGCAACGGAGTGAAACATCATCGAAGCGATCGCCGAACGACTGGTCAGATTATACGAGAGTGCCGCTGATAACCGGGGCCTTCCGTATCCCCCAAAAGTTTCGGAATTCGATGGGCCGGGTATGTATAATCGCAGTTGCGAACACGGCCATGCGTGGGTGCCGCAGCTGGCTAACGGAGGACAAGTGGAGCGAACCGAACATCCAGAGCATCCGCAGGGTCCGCAGCAAGAACCTCATCTGCACCAACCCGCCCCTGAAGCGCAATATGATCAGGAGTCTTCCGAACCGACCGAACAGGGTCAGTCTCGTGATCACCGGGCAACTGCCTGGGAGATTATCGAAACAGTCCTTCTTGCCCTGCTGATTTTCCTCATGGTCCGGGCCGTGGTCATCAACTTCCGGGTTGATGGCAACAGCATGGAGCCGACACTGTCTCACGCCGAGATGCTGGTGATCAACCGGCGTGCCTACACGAGCTTCGACCTCAATGCCGTGCTGAGCGCGTTACCAATGGTTGATCGTCACGGTGAGGACCGTCGCTATATTTTTAATCCGCCAAATCGCGGCGACATTGTTGTGTTCGAGCCACCAGGCGCAAGTAGTGACCCGTATATCAAACGAATCATCGGCCTGCCTGGCGAAACTGTCGAAATTCGGAACAGTACCGTCTATATTGACGGGCAGGCACTCGACGAGGACTACACGGCTGGATCAACTAGCTGGAGAGGAGGCGGGAATGACGACTCTGCCCTTGTCATACCCGAGGACGAATATTTCGTCCTCGGAGATAACCGTGACAACTCCAGTGACTCGAGGTCATTCGGCACCGTTCCGAAGGACGACATCATCGGAAAATCGTGGATTGCGTACTGGCCTCCAGACTCGATTCAGATCTTTCCCAGGCCTTCGTACGTGACAGACTGACCTGTTCCGACCTGTGGCGTCTGACCGGCGTGGGTAGTAGAATCGAACGCAAGGTCTCACGCTCGATACGGCGCGTGCTCGTGTAAAAGAAGTCGGGCACTGAATGTCCCGAACGGCGCGCGAGGAAGGTTCGCCGGATGATTGAGACAGTTGTCGACAGTATTCGCGTCAGTCTGGTAACGCAACACCGAGTGGTGATCCTCAAGGAGGTTGATGGCGAGCGCCACCTGCCGATCTGGATCGGTCCTTTCGAAGCAGAGGCGATCGCCATGGAACTTCAGGGGGTAACGGCTGCACGTCCGTTGCCGTATGACCTCATCAAGACAATGATCAGCGACATGGGCGGAATGGTTCAGGAAATCCTGGTAACCGATCTTGCCCAGGATGTGTTCTATGCCAGAATCGTGATCGACCAGGACGGTCGGCGCGTGGAGATCGACAGCCGGCCGAGTGATGCGATTGCACTTGCAGTCCGCAGCGACGTTTCGATCTTTGTGGATGAATCAGTGATGGAACGGGCCGGGGTTGTGCTTGATCCTGAAACGGAATCGACCGGTGAGCAGGGGCTCGAGTTCCCTGAATCCGAACAGCAGGTGGACGAACCTGCCAGCGAAGAAGATCTCACCGTATTCCGGGACTTCATTAATTCCCTGGACCTCGATGATTTTGACAGAAAGCGAGAGAACTAGCTCACATTCGCGAGCGGAGTGATGGAATACGATCAGTCGTCAGAAGTCAGACGTATTGTGTTGTCGGTAGTTGAAGACTGCATTCAATGCCGACAGCGTTTTTCGGTTGATGATATGCGGGTCGTCGGACGCAACGGCAACCTCTGGGTGCTTGCGGTTCGATGCCCGGAGTGCGCGTCCCAGTCGTTCGTTGCCGCGGTTGTCGGTGAGCATGACGATGGGACCACGGTCGAAGCCGCGGCCATCGACCTCATTGAAGAAGATGCGGTCGAACCCGAACCGGAATTCGCTGAATCCGTGGATGTCGACGATGTGCTGGACATGCATGAGTTTCTGAACGAATTCGACGGCAATTTCCTCAGGCTATTCAACCGGCGTTCCTGAGCAGCAGACTCGGGAGGAACCGGATAAGAGACGCCCGCTGGTCAGTCGGCAAATAGCTGCGCTGGCCACAGTTGCTACCCTGTTGTCACAGCGCCGTGAAAGGGTCTGACAAGTGTCAAACGCATGCTGCCCTGAAACCAACCAGATGCAGGCAATCAAAGACGAGGCAATCTCGTACATTGACTCGCTCTACCGCACGGCGCTGCGCATGACCGGGAATCCCGCTGATGCTGAGGATCTCGTGCAGGAGACGTATCTGCGGGCATTTCGCTCGATCAACCAGTTCAAGCCGGGAACAAATCTCCGGGCCTGGTTGTTCAAAATACAGACGAACTCGTTTATCAACGACTATCGAAAGCGAGTTCGCCGGCCACGGAGCCAGTCGCTGGACGACGTGGAGGAATACTATCTTTACAATCATCTCGTCGAGAGTGGGGTTCAGCCATCGCCATCGGTGACTGAAGACGAGATTCTGGCGCAGATCGACGACGCGGATGTCTTCCGGGCACTAGATGGATTGTCCGATAACTACCGACAGGTAGTCCTTCTGGCAGACGTCGAAGGCTTTGCCTACCGGGAGATCGCCGACATCCTGGAAATTCCTGTTGGAACGGTGATGTCGCGCTTGCACCGGGCACGGAAGCGTCTCAAGGATGATCTGCTGTCGATCCGGCGCCAGACCGAAGCAGAATCCGAGGGGCAGAATGATGCGCAGGTGTGAAGAAATCGCCGCGCTTCTCTATCAGTACATAGATCGCGAGCTCTCCGAGGAGGAGTATCAGCAGGTGGAAGCCCACCTGGACGAGTGCCCTCCCTGCAAGCACGTGTTCAAACTCGAAGAGAATATGCTGACGCTGGTCGGGGAACGGTGTCGGAGAGTATGCGCTCCAGAGGGGTTAATCAATCGCGTTCGGCAGCTGAGCGGCGAGTAAACTCCAGCGCCCGATCGCGACGGATAATCTCCCGTTTTCGTTCGATTGCGTCCTCGCGCATCCGCACCAGTTCATGCTGAATGGACGGGCATCGGTGATTATGCTCGTCGATCATCAGGTTCAACTGTCGAACGTTCTTGCCATAGAGTTCCGACAGGCGGCGCAACCTCGCATCAGTTGGCCAGAGGCGATTCGGAAGCTGGTGCAAACGCTCGATTGCCTCATCTCGATAGCGTTTCGCCACTTCTCGCTGTCGAGTAATGTCCTTGCGGAGACTTAGCCAGTCTGGCAGTTCATCGTTATTCTCGAGGATACGGTTGGCAATCCACTGCTCGCCGGCGAGGTCGTCATTGTTCTCCGCGAGCGGCTTTCCCTGATTTTTCAGGTTCTCGAACTGCCCCTTCTGTATTGCGTCCTTGATCTGGTTCTCGGCGATCATGTCCCAGTACGACACGGGTAGTACCCTCTCGAATGCGATGTTTGAAAGACCAACCCGGCGAATCTCATCCGTGAGTTCTACGCCGCATTTTACCGCAATTTGTTCGGGTTTTCGGGCACTGCTATACTCTCAACTGGCAATGTGAATACCCTCACAGAGCGGTGCAGCGTGTCCGTTGCCCGGCAAATCTGAAGGGACCGAACCTTGGCGCACAGCGCACCCGCATCTGCAGATATTGATCTCGAACCACTTCGAGCGATCCTGAACGAGCATTTTAATCCGGAGAACTATCAGGACTCACTGGAGCTGATTGTTCAGGCGTGTCAGGAAGCGCAGCACATATACGGATATGTCCCAAAAGCGGCGACGGAACTGATCGCCGAGCATCTGGGCGTTACGACGAACCGGATCTATGGCCTCCTGACGTTCTATGCCGACTTCCTGACGGCACCGCCAGGTAAGCACACGATGCTGCTGTGCCACGGCGCAGCCTGCTACGTTGGTGGTTCCCAGAAGATCGTTAATTATCTTGATCAACAGTACGACGTCGACAGTGGGCATACAACCAGAGATGGAACGCTCACCGTTCAGTACGTCAACGGATGCCTCGGTGTGTGTGATCTCGCGCCGGTCGCCCAACTGGATCACGGTCCCTACTACGGGCACTTGACCGTGGAGTCGTTTGAAGAGCTCCTCGAGTCGCTGCGAAATGATGATGGGTCTTCGGAGGACTCCGATGAAACTGAGTAGCCAGCAGGATTTTCAGGCATACGCAGCCGACGCCCGGAAGAACTGGGACGAGCGGTTCGGCGGATCCAGATGGATCATCAGCGTCGGTGTGAGCGAATGCAGCAAGGCGAAAGGAGTACAGGACACCCTTTCCAACCTGGAGCTGCACCTCGATAACAGTGGTCTGGACTATGAGATTCGCCACGTCGGTTGCGCGGGGTGGTGCTTCGCGGAACCGTATATCGAGGTTTCCCCGCCGGATGGACCACCGATTATCTACGGCAACGTTGTAACCGATGTGGTTCCGGAGCTGGTTCAGGCCTTCAAGAACGGGCAATTCCCCACGGAGAACGCACTCGGCGTGCGCTCCGAATCGGCGTTCGAGGGTATTCAGCCGCTGTCCGAGCATCCCTTTATGAAGGGCCAGCGGCGCCTGCTGATGGAGCGTTCAGGGGTCATTGACCCGGAGTCGATCGAAGAATACATCGCCAGAGGTGGATATTCGGCGTTCGTTCGTGCTCTTACCGAGATGACGCCGGAAGAGATCGTCCACGAGGTCAAGGAATCGAATGTCCGCGGCCGGGGCGGAGCGGGCTTCCCGGCCGGCATCAAGTGGGAAAGCGGCCGTCGCACCCAGGCCTGGCCCAAGTACGTCGTCGCGAACAGCCACGAGGGCGAGCCGAACGTTTTCAAGGATCGCCGACTAATCGAGAGCGATCCCCATCTGGTACTCGAAGGCATCATGATCGCCTGTGTCGCGCTGGAAACCCCACACGGCTACAACTACATTGGTGGTGAGCACGTTCTGGCGTTGTCCCGTTTCCAGAAGGCTGTTGATCAAGCCTACGAGCTGGGCTTGCTCGGCGAAAACGTGCTGGGAACCGGCAAATCCTTCCACATGCGGGTTCGCTCCGGTGGCGGTGCCTACATATGCGGCGAGGGCTCGGCACTCATGTACGCGATCATGGGCGAACGTGGCCAGCCACGAACCAAGCCGCCCCGCTCCGTAGAGGAAGGCGTCTGGCGACGGCCAACGGTGCTCAACAACACCGAGACCTATGCCGCCGTACCATCGATCATCAACAACGGTGGTGCCTGGTATGCCGATATCGGGACTGACGAAAGCAAGGGCACGAAACTCGTCACGATTCAGGGGCCGGTCAAGCGAATCGGCGTTGCCGAGGTCGAGATGGGCTTCTCGATGCGTGAGCTCATTGAAGAGATCTATGGCGGTGCGAAGGACGGGTACACGCTCAAAGGTATCCAGATGGGCGGCGTTTCCGCCGGTCCGTTGCGGATGGATCAACTCGATGTCGGGATCGATTTCGAGTCGCTCGACGAAGTCGGAGCAATGCTCGGGTCGGGAGGCTTCGTTGCCTTTGATGAATCGATCTGCGCAGTTGACTTCGCTCGCTATCTGACGCGATTCAATCGATACGAGTCCTGTGCGAAATGCACCCCCTGCAGGCTTGGCAACAAGGCGCTGCTGGAGATCGTCGACAAGGTTCGCCATGGCCAGTCACCGGCTGATGTCGCAGCCCTGATTCAGGGAACCAGCGATAACATTATCGATCTCTCGCTGTGCGGCCTTGGGCAGGTTGCGCCAATGCCGTTGTTGGGGATGATGAAAGCGTTTCCGGAAGAGTTCGAGGCCCATTTCCGGGAGGGCCGTTGCCCGCAGGGACAGTGTACGGTGAGCCAGCCGCATATCCGGCTGGAGCCGGTCGCGGCAGATTAGTTCACACAAGCAAATGAATACGTAGCGGGGAATAATGCCGGGGCGACGTTTTCACCCCGGCATTCGCGTGCATTACAGAGAGAATTCCTGGCCCATTCCGCGCTCTGCGGCTTTCTCAACCGCTTCCCGCGCAACGATGATGTCCTGAACCGCGTTCCCAACGGACTTGAAGAATGTAATCTGATCGTCACTTGAGCGACCGCTTGCGGACCCGTTCAGCAAATGCCCGACCTCAACTGAAATCTGGTCTCTGGTGATCTCACCGTTGTTCAAGGGAATCTGCAGGTCGCCAGCTTCTTCGATTGCGGCTTCAACTGAATCAACGACAACGTAACTGTTGAGCAACGTCTCGACGGGGATCTCCTGCATCGTTGGCTGGAACGCACCGACAGCGTTGATGTGGGTTCCGGGACGAATATCGTTGTGATCATAGACCGGGGTCTTTGAGGTCGTTGCGGTACTCACCACGTCCGACTCCGCGAGTGCAGCCTTGAGATCGGACACGGGCTGTACCTTGCCTGCAAGTTCCGGGTCATACTTCGCCAGACGGTCGGCGAAGGAGTTCTTCATCTCCTCGTTGAGATCGAAAATATAGACGCGCTGAATATCCCGAACCGCGGCGACCGCCCAGACCTGTGTCAGTCCCTGTGCGCCGGCACCAATGCAGGTGATCACCCGACTGTCCTGCCGTGCCAGAAGATCTGCTGCCGCCCCGGCTCCCGCGCCGGTTCGCAGTGCCGTCAGGAACGTTCCGTCCATCAGTGCTTTGGGCTCACCCGTATTGGCGTCGAGGACGGCAGCGATGGCGTTGATCGTTGGTTTTCCCTGTTCCAGGTTGCGGGGGAAGACCGAGACCACTTTCATTCCGAGGCCTTCGATCGACGGAACGTAAGCGGGCATGAACAGACTGATTCCATCTGCCTCCGGTACCGGTACCTGTGTCCTGAGCGGCGAGGTGGTCTTTCCTTCCGTCAGATCCTTGAACACCACCTTCATCAACTCTACGGCTCGAGACATAGGAACCAGTTCCTGAACATCTTTCCCAGTCAATGCCAGCATTGCGTCCATCCAATCGATTCGTTTAATACCGTTTGAGTTGCGTTGACGTTCTTCCGGGCAGAACCGGTCTTCGGCAGTCTAGCACGTCTGTCCCGATGGTGTTTCCTGGCACCGCGATATATGGAGCACGGCATTAAAAAGCGCCGCCCTGAAGGGGCGACGCTATCTCGAGCTCCCCGAGTAGGACTCGAACCTACAGCCTACCGGTTAACAGCCGGCCGCTCTACCATTGAGCTATCGGGGAATGCTATTCATCTGTCACGTCGGAGAGTCTACCACGGGTTCTGAGACTCGGCAAATGGTAGCGAGGCGTTTTCCGAGACGTCTCTCCAGATACATATTTTGGCCGAAACGGCTCCGAAGATCGTGCAAAATCGCACAAACCTGATACTCTTTCGGTAATGCTTGAACGTGCCGAGGTCCGTGCCCCCGGCTGGGGCGGTTGCCGGCTCTGCGGTAAGCAGGAGATGCGGCAGTGGTGGCGCAGGGTGAAGGTGCAGGCGAGCTCATGAGCGGGATTTCCGAATCCGACGTATTCATTGGAATTGAGATCAGCGGACGCGGGCAGCGCGTTGCAGTAGGTGATCAATATGGAACCATTCTTGGCCAGGCCCACGCGATCGACAGTTCGGCTCCGGCTACGACGGTGGTTGATACGGTCGAGGGCCTGATCGACGAAGCGTGTCACCGTGCCGGGATCGATGTCGCATCCGTCTCAGCAACGGGGATCGCATTTGGTGGGCCCGTCGATGCTGATCGGGGCCTGACACTGCTCTCTCACCGGGCATCGGGATTTGAGAACTTTCCCCTGGTTCACTTGATTGAAGAACGATTCAACATTCCCACGGTCATCGAGAACGATGCTCGTGCGGCGGCTCTCGGTGAGTCAATGTACGGTTCCGCACGTGGCAGCCGTGACCTCGTGTACATCCATCTGGGAACAGGGGTTGGAGCAGGCATCATTGTTGATGGTCAGTTCGTGCGCGGACCATCCGGCACCGCGGGGGAAATCGGTCACATGGTGATTAACGCGGATGGCCCGGTCTGCTCGTGTGGCAAGCCCGGTCATCTGGAGGCATACGCCGCGGGACCGTCGATCGTCTCGCGCTTCAGACAGGCTGTGCGTGCGGCTGGTAGCTCTGACGATGACCAACTGGTCGAAAACGAGCGGACACTGACCGTTCGCTCGATCTTCAACGAAGCCGAGCGCAGTGAGGGCCCCGCCCGTGAGGTTGTGAATGAGACAGTTCAGGTGCTGGGAATTGCCGTGGCGAACCTGATCACCGTGCTCAGCCCCGGAGTGGTGGTCTTTGGCGGATACGTGTCGGAAGCCGGCGCGGTACTTGTTGACCGGGTCAGCGCCCGGGTGCGCCAGTACTCCTATCCGGCAACTGCCCGGCGAGTTCGGATCACGCGCTCATACCTCGGTCCGGACGCGAATGTCATTGGAGCCGTAGCGCTGGCTGTTCGCTCACACAAAGACGGGACGCTGTAGACTGTCCATACGCGAAAACCGACAGATGCAATCGTTGCGGTTCGCACTGCGTATACGGTAGAATTTACGGTTGGCGAACCGTGAATCTTAAGGAGTAAACCCGTGCGTCACGTTCGACTCACTGATGAACAGATTACCTACCTCATTACTGTGCTTCGCAACAACGATCGTCCGGTTACAACCGAGGAGCTGATTGCGACACTGCGAAAGCGCTAATCACTGACGTCGCAAGGGTCCAGACAATCGCTCGACATAGCCATCAGGAAGGCGCATTATGCACGCAACCGCGGAACAGGTCCGTCCGGAGTTCAAAGGAAACAAGAAACAGCAGGAGCTTGCCGGAAAGGTGTTCGACCTCACTATCGGCACGGCTCGATTCTTCAGCCCGGACGCGGCGATTAATGTCTCGCTGGATGTCCTTGCTAATTATCTGAACGAGACCGATGGGCTAGACGTAAAAAGCATCGAAGCCGCATTGAGCGAGAACGACCACGTCTTCACCCGCGAGGAGTGGGATGGAACTGTTTACTTCCTGACGACGCGTTCCGGCACCGCACCAACCCGCGATGAGGAAGTGGACCAGACTCATTCGTTTGCTCAGCGGTTCCAGGATCCACCTCCGGTGCCCGCATATGTTCCGCCGAAGCGTAAGCCTCGCCAGCAGCGACCGGCTGATGAGTCGATGTCGGATCTCTTCGGTGGAGCCGAAGAAGCCGAGCCGGCAATGAGTGAAGAAGAAATCATTGCCGCGGCTGTCCAGGCGGCGACTGAAACGGAGCAGGAGACCGAAGCCCCTCCGTCGACAGAAGCGCCGGCACAACCGGAAACACCACCCGCCGATGCCGAGGTCATTACCAATCTCGACGAAGCTACCGACGACGAGATCGCCCAGGCTCTGAAAGACCAGCTCGCGTATGACTACGCAGTTGCCAACTTCGGCGATGAATGGATGGCAGAGGACAAGGTTCCGCGCCTCAGCCGGGGCGATTTGCGCCGAATCAAGGACTATATTGACGAGCAGGGTGGGCCGGTATCAGATTCCCAGATCGTTCAGGACCTTTTCGGAATTCGTCAGAGTGCGCAGGAGTACCCACTGCACCTCTTTTCGGTGAACTTCCGGCTTTCCCGGGAAACGCGGGAGTTCGAATTCGTCGGTATCAAAGGCGCCCACTACTGGATGGTTAGCGGGATGTCCACACCCGATGTCGCTCACCGTAAGGCAAGTGAGGTCGGCCAGGACTACCGTGTCCTCCTCGAGGTCGATGGTGAACCGACGATGGTTGACGAGGGCGTTGTCGAACACGTGCTGACGTTCTACGAACACCGGCACGGTGTGCTTCCGTATGACGCAACGTTCCAGTCGATTATTTCGGGTCCTGTGCTGCAGGGGCAGCGGTCAGCCATCGTTCACTTCGAATCCCCGCTGACAAGCCAGTCGTTCCCGATCGAAGTCCGGTTCCCAACTGGTAACCGCGGCGGGTATCTCGCCGGATTCGCGGAATTTTTCAAGGAACACCTGGTGCCTGGCGCGTTCGTAACGATCGAAGCTGGCGAGAAGCCGGGGACGTACACGATCGAGTTCCTGACTGTCTCTGGCCAGGATCGCAAACTCCTGGAACTGGATGAGAAGAAGCAGCAGTACAAGTTCGAATCGCGGACGTTCTACTGCGCACCGAACGAGGACATGGTTGTCGCCGAGAACCGGTTCCCGAAGCTTGCCGGAGCAGCGCCACTCGAGGACCGGGTGCGACGCCAGCCAGCTGCCGTTCTCGCCCACGCGTTCAGTTTCGCCGGAGAGCGAATCGACTCCGAAGGTGACCAGATCATGGCGGTAATGGACGAACTCGTCGCTGCAGCCAATATTGAGCGACCGATGCCGCCGGAGCTGATTCGCGAAATCGCAACCTCCGACGACCACCCTGAATTCTCGATTGATCCGGAGGCGGATGATGTCGTCTACTACCGACCAGGATCAGACTCCGACTCCTCCAGCTAACGTTCAGGAAATCCTCAACGAGTTCGCGGCCGGATATGTTGATTCCGGCCGCGTAACTGAACTCTCCGATCCCTCTCGTGATCAGGTGCGCTCCTTCGTTACGATCTGGCCGACACTGCCTGTCGCAACCAGGCGCGATGTGATCCGCGAGATGAAGCGGCAGAGTGACGAAGACCTCGATGTCGGATTTCATCGATTCTTTCGGCAGGTTATTGCGGACGAAGACGATGAAGTTCGGGCACTTGCCATCAGAGCGCTCTGGGAGGATGATACGCGATCATTCCTGTTCGAGCTGTCCGAACTGGCGAACGTCGAAGAGAGCGCGGCTGTTCAGGAGGCGATTGCCCTCTCGATGGAATCGTTCAGCTACCAGGTTGAACTGGACGAACTTGATGAGGAATCGGCCGCCCGGACACAGAAGGCGCTCTTTCACCTGCTTGATAACGGCCGCAACTGGATGGTCAAGCGACGGGCACTCGAGTCAGCGTCCTACATGTCCCGCAATCAACGGGTAAAGGATGCCATCCAGTATTTCTACGAATCCGATTTCGAACAGGAATGTGCTGGTGCACTCATCGCGATGGGGCGAAACCTCGATCCAGAGTGGTTTCCACTTGTGCGCCGCGAATTGAAGAATGAGGACCCAGACATTCGTTGCGAGGCTGCCCGGGCCGCGGGTGAGTTTGGCGATGCAGCTGTAATCGACGAGCTCGCGCGGATGATCGATGACGAAGACGAGGAAATCCGCGAGGTCTCCGTTCGGTCAATCGGACAGATCGGAGGGCGTAAAGCTATTGAAACGCTGCGGTACCTGGAAACACGCGCCGATGACGAGCTGAAGCCTGTTGTTCGTGAGGCGATCGAGGAAGCGGAATTTGTGGCTGAGTCGACCGGACTGGAGGAGTAATGGTGGCGTCGCCACAGGGAGTTTCTGCGAGCCTCGCGCGCTCGATCCGCGTAACGCGGGTGGATGACCGCGCGATATGGGACGCCGCGATTGACCGCCTGAACGGGAG
>SLMJ01000129.1 GCA_007133615.1 Thermomicrobiaceae bacterium
TCACTGACGCCGCTCGAGTTCGACTTGCTCAAGACCCTCGCATCGCATCCTGGCATCGTCTATTCGCGAAGCCAGTTGCTCGATATCGTCTGGGGTGGAGACTACTTCGGGGACGATCATGTCGTTGATGTCCACATCAGCAACCTGCGAAAGAAGCTGGAATCCGATCCAACCCAGCCGAGGTTTATTGAGACCGTGCGCGGTGTCGGCTATCGGTTTCGACGGGATGCCCGATGAACTTCTCCCGACCGTTCACGCAGATACGCACCAAACTTCTGCTGTCCTACTTGCTGGTGATCGCGGCGAGTATCGGGGGACTGGTTATCGGGATCCAGTTGTTGGGACCATCACTGTTCGATCAGATGCTTTCCCGACACGCCGATCATCATCCCGGAATGATGGGAGAGGCGATGACCGGGCCGATGCGGGACATCAGCAGCGAAGCGTTCCAGGATGCGCTGTTTGAGGCGGTCGTGATTTCAACGATCGTCGCAACACTCGTGGCACTACTTATTAGTATATTCGTATCCAGCCGCATTACGTCACCACTGCGCGAACTGGCAGCGGGTAGCCAGAGAATCGCTGCCGGAGACTATCGCGTACGGGTAGAACCACCTGAAGACGACGAGATCGGGGAACTGGCGGCAACATTCAATTCGATGGCGGCCAGACTTGAAGACACCGAACAGCGGCGGGTGCGACTGATCGGCGATGTTGCCCATGAACTCAGAACCCCTCTGGCAACACTTCAGGGGAATCTCGAGGGATTGCAGGACGGGGTCATCGAGCCAACGAGCGAGCTGTGGGAACAACTGCACAGTGAGACCTCTCGACTCGCCCGGCTCGTGGACGACCTGCAGGAGCTTTCCCGGGTGGAGTCGGGACAGACGCGACTGGCAATCGAGCCGGTCGCGCCGGGTGGTCTTGTTGAAACCGCAGCACTCCGGTTGGAAACGCAATTCGCGGACAAAGAAGTTGAGCTCCGGCGGGAGATTGCGGACGATTTGCCTCTGGTCGCGGCTGACTCGGATCGAACAATCCAGATCCTGACCAACCTGCTGTCGAACGCGCTTCGCTATACACCGCCTGGAGGAACTATCTCAGTTTCGGTAGAAGCAAATGACGGATTTGTCCAGTTTGTCGTCGCAGACACCGGAAGTGGGATTCCCGCCGAGCATCTTCCACACATTTTCGATCGTTTCTACCGGGTTGACCGCGCCCGGACCCGGGCGCTCGGCGGAAGCGGTATCGGACTGTCTATCGCGAAGGCGCTGGTTGAAGCACAGGGTGGAGAGATCCGGGCCGAGAGCGCTGGCCCGGATCAAGGTAGTATATTCTGGTTTACGTTATCTGTAGTCAATGACCACTAGTCAGGCGATTCGTTAATTCACTCGGTGAATGACTGGCACCATCGTGACGATCAGGCTCAGGAACACATTCCAGAGTATGCCCCCGATACGCTCGATCGCGGGGTAGTTCTTTCCGACCAAGAAAACCAGGAGTAACAAACGGTTTGGGACATCACACGCCAAGCCTGGACGGAGTTAACGTCCGGTCCATACAGACACGGACTAACCGGTCCGTTGCACGTGCGCGGGAATAAGAGGAACCGCAATCGACAGGGCCTGGATTATTGAAAATAACGCTTATGCTCAGGGAGTCAACGAGAGCGAAAGAACCGTCCATGTAGACTTTGGCGGGTTCAACCCCCGGTGGTATATTCATTTGTATGATGCTGAGAGAATCCCGGATTCGACTTTATTTTTTCGGTAACCGACTGGCAGCACTGTTGCCGGTGCTCATCTTGCTCCATCTGGGACTTGCGCATGCCGATCATGTTGCGCTCGGGGAGATTGAACAATTCGACGTCGGAAGCACAGGCACGAGCCATCACGTTTCAATCGCCAATACAGACTCCAAACAACCAGCGGAAACGTGTCCTGTGCCATCCGCCACCGTTCGCGCGGATCTTTCTGAAGTCGACGTCGTCCCGCACGTGGCCCAGGGCAAAGAGGTAATTCAGCTTTCCGAGCCTTCCGAATCCGTTATAGAAACCAGCGTTATCCCCAAGCGCCTGGACGGCCCGAACCGTCAGGCACTCCTCGAGCGCTTCCTGCTGTGATCCTCCCAGGTTAGCCAGAAATCGCTAACCACCGTCTCGAATTGCCGCACACATTACTGACAAAAGCACGATGAAACCCGAGAGGATCAAAACGATGCGACTTCTCTTTACGCTCCTTCTTGCATCGCTTGTTGCGGTGTTGGCCGCGTGTGCCGATGATGCAGATGACCAGGACGATGCCGTCGACGCTGATAACCAGACTGAAGTAATCGACGACGCGGCCGAGGAAGAAGCCGACGCGATTGAAGAAGATGATGACATCGCGGCAGTACCCGAAGACGACGATGATCATGGCGCGATGGAAGACGACGACCAGATGGGGGCCGACGATCACGCCGGCATGACGATGGAACTCGACGATGAGACGTTCCTGGCCGCCATGATCGAGCACCACGAGGGCGCCGTGGATATGGCCGAGATCGCTCTGGAGCGGGCCGAGCGCGAGGAACTTCGTGAAATGGCGCAGGAAATCATCGATGCCCAGGAAACTGAAATCGACCAGATGCAGGCGTGGCTGGACGAATGGTACGACGGTGGCCACGACGATCATGGCATAACCCATGAAGAAATGGGCATGGACATGGATATGGACGAGTTCCGGGAGGCGGAGCCGTTCGACCTGGCATTTATCGATGAAATGATCGTCCACCACGAAGGCGCGATCGACATGGGTCGCGCCATTCTCGAAACGACTGAGCGTGATGAGCTGCGGGAGATGGCTGAAGAGATCATCGCGGTTCAGGAAACGGAAATCCAGCAGATGCGCGAGTGGCGCGCAGAGTGGTTTGATAGCTAGCGCCTAAACGCAACCTGGGCGGGACCCGAAACGTCCCGCCCGCTCGTTATCCCACATCGATTTGATCTGAAAAACGGAAGACGGTGACCAACATGCCCAGACATCGCGGTTGGCGTGTTCGTGATGGTACTGGTGCTTGGCTTGACCGGCGGATACTCAATCTAGGAGAGCCTGTCACAGTCGGACAAGTCTTCGTAGCCGCTGTGCGGCCTTGGCACTTCAGTAACTGCCGAGAACTCCTCGCTACTCGGGCCCCGGTACTTCACGCGACCACTGTAACGCCGCAATCATGCGAGGGAATCCGATAGTGGTCAGGCTGAGCAGAATCGCGTGTTCAACCTCTTGCCGGCTCAAACCCGAGTCGAACGCCTTGCGCACGTGTGAACGCACTGCGCCTTCAGACTCGGCTCCAGCTGCGATTCCCAGTTTCACCAGGCAGCGGGATCGCTCATCAAGTGGACCGGCGCCATGAACAGCGTCCCCGAGCCGGGAATAGGCATCAGTTACGGACTCGTAATCGTCTGTGAACGACTCGTAAATCTCCGGCAGGCGTTTCATGTCAACTCTCCAATGCAGGTATTGCCGCTAAATGCCATTCAGGTGTTCTCACGAGCAACTATGCACAACCAGTGATTCAGGATGAGGGCAATGAGGCTCACCAGCAAGATCGACGCCGCCCAACCAGCGAACGCTCCAAACTGGGACGCCGCTAATGCGTACGTGAAGGCTGTCAGGAGGATAAGAAATGGAGTCAAAAACGCAAGCAAGAGTAGCTTGGCACCGACCGAGGCAAGCATTCGCAACATAGCGTTGAAATCGATCTCCGGCATGACGTTCTCCTTTCCGAAGCACGTCAGCCGGCAAACACAATTGATCACTGCCGAGTTGCGGAACTGCTCAACCCGAGATCCCCCGGCAATTGGTGCAGTACCGGCTGATAACGTTGAGCGTTGATGCGTGTTCCTCTCCCAGCAGTTCAGCAATCCGTCCCATCATCTTGTTCGTCGAGATTGGCTGGCCACATCGTTCGCAGAGGTTGACCGCGTCTCGATGTAGCGTTGCCCGGCCATCCGCAAGCAAAGCAAGGTCTGTGGTTCGGTCGACATGCAGGACGCCGCTCTCCGGGCATGCCGGGAGACATTGCTCACAAGTGACACATCGTCGCGAATCGAATGTGAGCACTGTTTCCGCGGATCCGTTTTCGAACAGTTGCAGTGCATCCGCCGGGCAGGCGGCGGCGCATGATCCGCACAGAGTGCACCCGTCAGTGGCCCGGACACTGGCGAACGGAGATGCCGGATGGGCAATCGACCAATCAAGATCAGCGCCATCCGCCGCGGCGACATCGACCACGACGTCAACCCGTGCGTCATACCGAAAGGCACACTCCGGCTCGTCTTCAAATGCGTAGCCAGCGAATGTGAGTTCGTCTGCCAGAAATGCCCACAATCCGGTCTCCGTCGTCGGTGCCAGTTGCACTGCCTCCGGCATATCCCAGGCTTCTCGGAGCAGTGCCTGGCAGTAGCTGACTCGTTGTCGGATCTGATCGATTTGTCCCGACCGGCAATTATCAATACAGGGCACAAGGCCCACGGCGCCGGCGCCGAGCCGTAAGGGCGCCAGGAGCCACTGAACGGTCAACATTCCAAGGCAGGGAACTTCCACCGGCAACCAGCCCGGAGAGAGGTCAAACTCCCGCGCAGCGAGATTCCGCATCGTGTTGGGACAAACGAACAGGATTCCCCGTTCATCCGGACCGTCCATGCTCTCGTCGAGTAGGCTGGTTACCTGCTGGTGTGTCTCCGCTGGCATCGCCGTCGGGAAATTGATCGCCTCAGTCGGGCAGGCTGACAGGCAGATCCCGCAACTGGTGCAATCCTGTTTCCGCAGTCGCACCTGTCCATCCGCGATTCGAAGCGCATTGTGCGGGCATCCATCGACGCACTGACGGCAGCCCTTCGATGCCCGACAGCGATCACGGCGGACGGTTGGTGCTGGTCGGTACTCCAGTTCCGGAAGTGAAAACAGTGATTCAAGCCCGCCCGTTGACGGGCGTTCCGGGCGAAGGTTCTGTTGGCGGCTCCCGCGATATGCTCTTGTTCGTTCGACCGAACCGAGAATCATCAATGCAGCATGCGCTACTCGGTCCTCTGGATCAGCGACTCGGCAACTGAGCGTCCCCAGTTCCACTGGCCAGATTCCGAACTGATCGATTCCGGCATTGCGCGCAGCTTGCTGAACATCGACGACACGAAATCGTTGACCCGGCAATCCGACAACGACGCGTCGGGCGCCTGTGTGGATAATCGCTTCAGTCAGCGCACCTGAGCCGGACTCCAGATCGTCTGCGATCTCGACGAGTAACGAAGAATCGATTTCCGTTAGTCGCTCGGCGAGCACGTCCGGATCCAGACCATAACCACTGGTACTCAATTGCCTGTCGAGCAGGACGGCGACCGTTGAGTTCCTGTCAGGCATCTCTGGAGTCACCTTCAGGTGATGGTGACTGTTCGTAAATCTGGATGATCATATCGAGTAAGTCCAGTTCATGGTGGGTGAACTCCGTAACAGCACGTGCCGCACTCAGATAGACCGAGTCAGGCGCCGTCGAAGCGAGTTGATGTTCAAGCCGGGGGAGCCACCAGCATAGATGTTTGCGAAGATAGGCCCGTCCCAGCCGGAGGGCTCGCACCGCCTGTCGCGGTTCCTCGTCATTCCAGCCTGTCGCCTCCAGGTCGCACAGTACAGCCAGATACTCGAGCTGCACGGAAATGTGATCCGGCGGCAGATTGGACTCAGCGCCAACCGTGAGCCCCGCATTGTTGAATCGCTTTACGAGATCGCGGATTATTTCCGCACGCTCCTGTTCACTGCCTGTCAAGTATTGGGACTCGTGCAGCATTTCCGCGGAATCACCGTTGTCACTGGTGAATGCAGCGTTGTAACAACGATGAATATCGGAAAGCGGTTGTGCGGCAAGGTCCCCAAACTTAAGGAGAAACTCCCGCCAGGCCGGGAAGTACGGAAATCGCGCGGCTATCGGGTCATCAATGATGTCGCCCGGCATCGTTACGATGCCATCCACCCGATCCGGGGTCGGGGGCAGGAAGGCCGAGGCCAGCACGCGATAGGTAACGTACCGGGTGCTGGCGAGTTCGAGCATTTGTGCGTGCTCTGGTCGAGATTCCCGGCCCAGTAACTGCTGATCCA
>SLMJ01000372.1 GCA_007133615.1 Thermomicrobiaceae bacterium
ATCCGGTCACCGAGCATCGCGCCACCCGTGAACGGACTGGTCGGGTCGATCGCGACAACGGCAATCGTCTTTCCCAGGAGGCGAGCTTGCTTGACGATCGCGTGGGCGAGGGTGCTTTTTCCAGCTCCTGGAGGGCCGGTCAGGCCGATGATGTGTGCGTGCTCGGTTTCCAGCGAGAGGCGCCGGACGGCCTCATATCCGAGCGGCGTTTCGTTCTCAATGTTCGTGAGAATCCGGGCGAGCGCGTGACGCTCACCCGCTCGAAATCGTTCCAGCAGGCCGCTCACAATGTGTCCTCGCGGCGTGGAGCGTGGTCGCGAATGTAACTGATCGCCGTATCGAGCGGGGTTCCAGGCCCGAAGACGGCGGAGACGCCAAGATCGTAAAGTGCCTCGATGTCCGATTTCGGGATTGTGCCACCGACAACGAGCAACACGTCGCTCAACCCAACCTCGTTGAGCTCGCGGATGACTTCAGGAACCAGGGCGTTGTGGGCCCCGGAAAGGATGCTCAAACCGACAACGTCCACGTCTTCATCCAGCGCGGCACGGGAGATCATCTCGGGAGTCTGGAAGAGGCCAGTGTAGATGACTTCCATGCCTGCATCTCGCAGGGCACGAGTCATCACTTTGGCTCCCCGATCGTGACCGTCAAGCCCTGGCTTGGCAATCAGAACCCTGATAGGGCGACGAGCCCTGTCGTTGATCTGCCGGTGACTCCCGGTTACAGCTCCCATACCGCTGGATCCTCTGCATGCTGTGGGCTAGTAGTGAATCCCTCGTCGCGGCGCATCAGAGTCGCGATCAGGTTCTTTCTCCGTTGTCATTGACGTAACGCTGTCAGCTAACTCGATCATGCGATCGCTCGCTTTGCGCCCGGTGAGCACGATGTCGAGCCCGGAACCGGCCCGATTGACCAGTGTCACGATGCGCTCTTCGTCAACGAGTCCGTCGTCAATGAGTGTAAGCATCCCATCCATAATCAGGATGTTGGTCACCTTTCGATCGACGTGGCTCGATGCCTCGGTGAGTGCCGTTTCCAGACGCTTGTCGCTGATTCCGGGGCCGTCGACGTCCGAAGACTGTTGATTGCCCGCGACCTTGCCATGCTGACTCAGCGTAACACCGGTCAGGAACGAAACCGCGGCGACTTCACCGCGCATCCGATCAGCACGATTAAGTAACTGGCTGATATGGACGCGCAGGTTGTGGCCCGCTCCCCGGAGAGCAATTCCAAGCGCTGCCTCCGAGGTGCGGCGCTCGTCTCCTGTCAACAGCAGCAAGTAACCCTTACGCTGCGTGCGTTCCTTTTGATCTTCGGTCTTCTCTTCTGTCGTCGACATCTGGCGATTCCTCTCAGTTCAACGATACGTGTTCGACGTCGTGCATGGGAAACCGGACGGAGCTCCGTGACTAATCTTCGTAGGAGTAGAATCCTTCACCGGATTTCTGGCCCAGTTTTCCGGCGGCTACCATTTGCCGAAGCAGCGGGCATGGTCGGTATTTCTGATCGCCCATCTCGGAATGCAGGACTTCCAGAATATCCAGACATACGTCGAGTCCGATCATGTCTGCGAGTTCGAGCGGTCCCATCGGGTGATTCATCCCGAGTTTCATAACTGTGTCGATTTCCTCAATGCCGGCAACACCCTCATGCAGGGTGAAGATGGCCTCGTTGATCATCGGAATCAACACGCGATTGGAGACGAACCCCGGAAAGTCCTGAACCGTTACCGGTGTCTTGCCGAGCGCTCTGGCGAAATCGCTCACCGTATCGACGACGATGTCGCCGGTTCTTCCCCCGGAGACGACCTCGACCAATGACATGCGCGGAACCGGGTTAAAGAAATGCAGCCCCACCACGAGTTCTGGACGCTTCGTCTGGCTTCCGAGTCGGGTGATCGAAATTGATGATGTGTTGCTGGAGAGTATCGCAGTGGAATTGCAGGCCCGGTCGAGTTGACGAAAGATATCAGCTTTGAGGTCGAAGTTCTCGGGAACCGCTTCGATAGCCAGATTAGCGTCGCTGGCACCCTCGATCGAGGTGTCGGTATCGATCACGCTCAGCGCCACGTCTGCTTCATCGCGAGTCATTCGCTCACGTTGAACCGCGCGATCGAGTTGCGCTGAGATCCGGTTTGTCGCACTCGTGAGAATCTCGGAGTCACGATCGATCAGCGTCACGGGAACACCGGACTGGGCAATGACCTGGGTTATTCCGGCGCCCATTGTCCCGGCACCGATCACAGCGACTCTCGTAATTTCCATTGATCGACGTACCTTTCACTTCCCGTGTCCACCTCGTGCGACTACCAGGCGGAGTCGACTCCAACCCCATTCTACCGCTGAACTGGTCATTCTGTGTTGTACGTATGCCCCGTCACTTCGGTCGTGCGAGCACGTTTACGCCGTTGAACCGTCCCATCGCTTCGTCCATATCATGTTCGATCCAGGCCAGCACCGCATCTACGGCGTGATCGATGACTGCCGGTAGTTCGGGCTCTTCTTCTTTGCTGAAGCGGTTCAGGACATACGACACGGTGTCACCGTGGGACGGTCGACCGATACCGACGCGCAGGCGCTGGAGCTCCTGGCTTCCCGTCTGCTGCATGATCGAGGAGAGACCGTTATGCCCGGCCGCGGATCCCTTGCGCCGCAGTCGAACCTCACCGAAGGGAAGGTCGAGATCGTCGTAGATCACGATGATCTGGTCGAGATCGAGCTTGAACCAGTTGATCGCCTGATTGACGCTGTTGCCACTCTTGTTCATATATGTTTGTGGGCGCAGAATGCCGATCTTGCGGCCATCAGAGATGCAATCACTCCACAGCCCGGAGAATTTGGCTTGTGCCTGTCCCCCCGACAATCGTTCGTTCAACCGTTCGGCAACCATGAATCCAATGTTGTGTCGAGTGTTTCTGTATCGCTCGCCCGGGTTCCCGAGCCCGACAACCAGCAGCATGTCCTCGCTACTCATCGAGGACGCTTCGGTAGACGCCGACGGTTCGCCGTGCTGTCTCTCGCCAGGTGAACTCGCTGGCTCGTTCGATTCCTCTCCGGGATCGTCGCTCCCGGATTTCCCGGTCAGCAAGGATTCGAGCGATTTTCTCAGCCCATCGGGCAGGATCCGCCGATTCTTCCAGAAAGCCATTGTCCGCAATGATCTCCTTAACTGAGTTCAGATCTGCGATCAGCGACGGCGTGCCTGAAGCCATGGCCTCCAGCGCCGGCAGACCGAAACCTTCTTCGGCCGAAGGCATGGCTAGCAGTTGAGCTGAACGATACAGCGCCGCAAGTTCCTGATCACGCACATCTCGCGCCCAGATGGCTCGATTGCAATGCAACAGGCGACGCAACTTCACAATTGATTCTTCCGCCAACCAGCCTACCTGCCCGGCAACAACGAGGAGTGGTTCTGCGCCAGCGAGTTCGGTAATTCGATCAAAATGTTGCTCGAAGGCGTCGAAGAGTATGTCGTAGCGCTTTCGGGGCTCGATCGTCCCGACCGCAAGAACAATCGGCCTGCCCGCGTCGATCGCCTGTGCAAGCGTCCGGTCTCGTTTGCTCAGCGTCCTGCGGTCAACGTCTGGACCTGCATCCGGTCTAAACACATCGTCATCGTACCCGTTGGGAACGACGACGACCTGCGTGGGATCGATCGATGTTGATTCAAGCAACTGATCACGCGTTGATTGAGACACCGCAATGATTCGGTCAGCGCCTGGAAGCGTCTCGAGCGCCTGAATGTAGTATCGGTAGGAGTCAGGAGTGACCAGGTCCGGGTTGTTGAGGAACGCGACATCGTGAACGGTAACGACCGACTTCACGCCTCGACACAGAATCGGCTGGACATAATCAACGCTGTGCAAGAGATCTGGTTTGCGCGCCATCACCTCGAGACCAAGTGCAGCGCGCTCGAATCGATGGTGGGGAGGGGTGAGAACCCGTTGGACTCGATCCGAGAACTCTGGAATGTCCCGCGCGGCCAGCAGCCGGATTTCCATCCCTCGGGCGACGACGGGTGTATGTCGAGCGAGTTGTCTGGCGTAGGTCGCAATACCTCCGTAGCGGTATCCGAGGAGTCGGCCGTCAATCAATACACGTTTGGACACCCGAGCCTCCCGCCTGCGGTGTACGTTCGACGAAGCTGAAGCTCATGCGGCTCCCGCAACGAGGAATGGTATACTACTGCACCGAAGACGGTGAAGTTCTACTTCAAATTGGCAACACGAACGGAGTGCCCTGAATGCTCGGAATGGGCGCGATGGAAATTGCGGTGATTCTGATCATCGCATTGCTCATATTCGGCCCCGGCAAACTCCCTGAAATCGGTCAAACCATTGGTCGCGCGGTACGTGATTTCCGCTCCGCAACCCAGGACATTACTGGCGACTTCAAAGATACGATGAACGAGCTTCAGGAAACCGCCGACGACTTCAAGAACACCGCATTGGAATTCCAGGAAGAAGCCGAAAGCACCTTCAATGAGGCGCAGGGTGACCTGGTCGCGGCAGCAAAAGACTTCGAGAAATCGGCTGACGAAACGGCATCCGAGGTGAACGAAGGACTGGGGCTCGACCAGTTCGACAGCCCGGCGACCCGGCCTTCCGCTGAATCTGAGGCCCGAATCGCAGAAGCGCGTGAGACATACCGGCGGGCTGACGAAGACTCGTCAGAGAAACCATCGGAAACTGCATCGAAGCCGAAGAAGAAGGCTGCCAGTTCGAGTTCAAGCAAGAAGAAAAATTCCACGGCTGCGAAGTCGAAGAACAAAGACGCCGACGACCCGAAGTCCGATTCCCGGTCTGCTTCCTCCAGCAAGAAGAAGTCGGCAGCGAAGTCCACGGATTCAACTAAATCGAAGAAGAAGAAGGCTGCGGCAAGTTCTGATGAGCGAGAACGCCCGGCCAGAAAGCGGCGTCAGCGAGAACCCGCTACGGTGGCCGCTTCGTCATCTGCCAGCAAAGACGATCCGTTGGCAGATCTCATGGGTGTCGACGACGAATCGGTCGTCAGCAGTCGCGCTCGCGGAAATGGCCGCGGCTGATACCGCTCAGTTAGATACCCTTCGTGCGACCCATACGAATGCTTCGCCTTCCGGCGTGCGAAGGTCCTGCCACTCGCCAGGTAGAAGCGGGTGCTGCATCATGTCCGCTGGCCAACGGTTCATCGACGACGTAGACCCATATGCGAGCCGGAGCACAGGGTGAATAAAGGGTCGACGCCACTGGAACCGGGTAAAACGCGCCGACACAACAACGACGAATGCACCGCCCGGCTTGAGCACCCGGGCAACCTCGTCTAGCGTATTCCTGGCGGAGATGAAGTTCGCCGGAAACGTACTTACGACGGTCGTGAATGAGCCATCGACAAACGGAATCTCCGAAGCGTCAGCGACACAGATCGCCGTTCCGGCAGCTACGCCGTTCCGGTTCGCCGCGGCCAGCATTGAGCTCGAGCGGTCCAGACCGACCACGAAATCGGATCTGGCCTTCAAATCCGGGAGCAACTGTCCCGTTCCACAACCGATTTCGAGGGTTGGGCCCGGGCCAACCCAGGGCAGCACCGTTCTACGCCAGTTGTGCCAGGCCGGTCCGAAAAAGGCCGAGGTTAGCGGGTCGTATACCCATTGTCCGCTCCAGTAAAGAAAGCGGAACAGTCGCCCCAGAATTGCTTTTCGCGCGTTCTGCATCAGCACCGTGTTACCATCTTTCACAAGCGCATCGAATGCCGTTCGACGCGCGATATTTCCCGTAACTTCGCAGTGACTGACAGGATCCTGCAGGTGTCTGATTCGTTCCAGATTGTGTGCCACGACGACCAGACCGATGCCCGCACCGGCGTGCTATCGACGCGTCGGGGAACCATCGAAACCCCCGTCTTTATGCCGGTCGGAACACAGGCGGCTGTGAAGACGCTCACTCCGGCCGAGGTCCGCGACACCGGCAGTCAGATCATACTTGCCAACACCTATCATCTCCTGCTGCGCCCCGGACCTGAGTTAATCGGTGAGGCCGGAGGGGTGCATTCATTCATGAACTGGGACGGTCCGCTCCTGACTGACTCCGGCGGATTTCAGGTGTTCAGCCTGTCCACCATTCGGAAAGTCAGGGAAAGTG
>SLMJ01000294.1 GCA_007133615.1 Thermomicrobiaceae bacterium
GCACTGGTCACAGCACTCCGGTAGCGATCGGCCGAACTCTTCGCCGCACGGGCCGACAGGCATCAGATCAGAGTGTTGCCGCACGATCGATCGTCGCCAGGCGGACAGGGCGCTCGATTCACGTCTGGTCCCGCCGGTTCGGACAATCAATGAACCGGCAGGGGACAATCGTTCAACATCAGGGCACTCCGTCGCATCGGCGACGATCAGGTCCCAGGCGTCCTCGCTCGAAGATTGCTGTTTGACGAAGCGAACGTCGACGGTCGATTCCCTCAGGCGAGCCGGAAAACCGTCATCGGCTGGATATCGATCACGCAGGACCGACTCATACTCGCCCAGCACGCGTCGGACTGCGTCAGGCTCCGAGTCCCGTTGGATGAGGACTGTTAGCGTCAGTTCGCTCGTGGGGAGATCGCGCTGATACAGGGCAGAAATGCTGCTGAGAAGAAGAAGAAAGTCGAGCAGTGCGACAGTCGACAACCCGTCAGTTGCCGTCGCATCCAGAAATCTGATCGACTCGCCGATTCGGTTTCGCCGCACCAGATCCAGCAATTCCAGCTGGGTCTTTCCAACGGCAACGTGATTCTCGTCGACATTAGTCTCGCCCGTTTCGGCGCCGGCAGCGACAAGTCCATGCTGCAGGGCATCCAGTTGCGGCGACTGCCGGAACGTTCCGTTCGGCAGAAGCGTGCGTTCCAGCATGTCGAGCACCGGACAGGACACGAGGTCTCCATTTCGTCCGCAGGAATCCGGGCGGATGAACTATAACGCAATATTGACTCTCTGAGAACCCAGCGTGGCCCGTCAATGAAGCAGATCGCGGATAGCCCGGGCGACCGTCTCTGGTTCATCACCGTGCAGACAATGGGTCCGGATCACCAGGTAGTGATGCTCTCGCCGGGTGTAGATACGCGGCAATTGCGACAGCAGGCTCTCGCGAACTCCGTCCACGGTCCAGTTGGCTTCACGCGTTGGTGCCAGGCGAACAACGGGATCCGGAGTGATTCGCTGATCAGTAATCAGTTCCAGATCGACCTTCGGATGATCACTCAGAATCTCGCAGACAACCTCAGCCTGCGCCAGATGCTCGCGAAAGTCCGCTTCGTGATCATGTTCGAGGAACCGCTCCAGCGCGGCGGCAAAACCGGCCATCGTCTCACGGCTGACCTTGGCCGCTCGCCCGACCCCCGTTCGCGGGCTGCTACTCGCGCGAGCGCCGGCAATAAGGTCGGCTCGCCCGGCAAGCATACCGCTGTTCTGCGGTCCACGTATCCCTTTTCCGCCACTGTAGGAGACGAGATCGGCACCCGCCTCGATCCACAGACGAAGGTGAGAGGCAGGCGGGAGCATCGACGCAGCATCGACGATCACCGGAACGTTGTGCTCGTGAGCGATTTCAACAACGGTCTCAAATGGAAGCGCTCCCGGGGCAACTGACGGCGACTCCACCCAGACAACACCGGCAGTGCGGTCGGTGATTGCGTTGCGGAGTTCCCATTCGTAGGTCGCCCGCGGAATCCCGATCTCTACGAACTCGCCACCGGCAGCCCGGAACATGTGATCGTAGTTGATCCGGTGAACGCGATGGATGACAAACTGGTTCGGCATTCCAGTTGAATCGGGCAACTGCGAGACCTTGACCGGATCAGTCCCGGCCATACTCGCAGCGGCGGCGAGCAGCAGTCCTCCCGCCGCACCGGACGTGACCATCCCGGCTTCAGCGCCGGTCGCTTCGGCGATTCGCCGGCCGATCGCATCGTTGAGTTCTTCGATCAGGACATACTGGCGGGAAGCTTCCTGCATCGCCTCGAGCGCTTCAGGAACCATCATTGCGCCACCGGAGGCAGTCTCGGTTCCGGCAGCATTGATAACCGGCACAACGCCAAGTCTTTCGTAGATCGTCTGATTCTTCGCGGCAGCATCGGTCATGTCTGGCAACTCCTGGTACAGGGTGGTCTGGCGAGAAACGCTCTCGCCATCCTGTGCCAGGCAACACGCGACGTCAAGCGATCAGATGCGGATGAAAGAGAGCAAGGCGACGATCAGGACAACCAGCCCGCCAACCGCTGTCGCCACCCGCCGGACGTAGAGATGCATCATGGCAAAACCTCAGACAATCTTGAAGCGTTCCGAGAAGACATCCGACAGCGGCACACCCCGGTTGCGCAGATACGGTTCGATGGAATCCATCATCGGCTCCGGTCCGCAGACGAAGTATTCAGGGCGTTCAGCAACCGGTGGCAGGTAACGCTCAAGCAGCTCCGCGGTAATCCGCCCTTGCTCACCAGTCCACTCTTCGTCCGGTTGCGAGAGCACGTGCACGACCTCGAGGTTCAACTGCTGCTGCAACTGTTCGAGGTCCTCGCGAAAGAGCACGTCCTCCCAGGAGCGGTTGCCGTAGATCAGCGAAACCGAGCGCTGGTCATTCCGATCCGCCATCGTTCGGAGCATACTCATCACCGGGGTGATACCGACGCCGGCCGAGATGCAGACCATATTCCGTCCCGATTCGCGATCCGGAACAAATGCACCGAACGGTCCTTCCAGATAGGCAGTTACCCCGACCGGAGTTTCGCCCACCGTCGACGAGAAATCACCCAGTTCCTTGATCGTCATCTCGAGTTGCTGCGGGCGTTCTGCACTCGACGAGAAGGAGAACGGGTGCTGCTGGATGGAGTAGGGCGTATCGTTCAGGATCAGCCAGCCAAACTGGCCCTCGGTAAAGCGCATTCCCGAATGCCCGACCGGCTCGAACCCCAGCGTCCAGGAGTTCCCGCGTTCCTCTCGAACGTCGCTAACCCGGTACGGCCGCTTCTTCATCTGCATTGGACGGATTACCCGTGTGTTGATCAACATCGCCATCGCCGCGCCTGTGGCCAAAACCCAGACTCCCTGCTTCCACCACTCCGATACGTAGAACCCGACCTGCAGGATGTGAACCAGACCGACGAATACGATGAACAGCGCCAGCACGCCATGTCCGGCACGCCACCACTCATAGGGAATGCGCATCGCTTCCCGCCAGAGGGTGGTCAGCACGATCAGCAGCAGCGCGCCCGTGACCGAAACAAGTGCGAACGCCCGGGGTAGATTCTCTCTCGGATCGAAGAACGCCAGGTTTTCCGAATCGGCGATGATAAGGATGACTGGATGAGCCAGGATCAGGATCACGGCAACGATCCCGATTTGCCGGTGGAACTGGAGCATCGAATCCAGGCCGAGCGTCCCGGCGATCCCGTGAAACCGACCGGTCAACACAAACTGGAGACCCATCATTGCCAGTCCGACGAAACCAAGCCCGACGCCGAACTCGATCCAGAAACCGCGCGCTTCGGGTATTGACCCCGAATACGCAACGAGAACCGGCAAAACAGTAAGCGCCAGATAGGCAAGAATCCAAAGCGTTGCCTGTATCGGTGTATATCGCATCGCCGGCACCTGATAGATAAAGTCGAGCGCACTATGCTATTCATCATGTATATCAGTTCGTCGCCGGCGATGGGATAACAATTCCGTATCACACGGTTACGGTCAGCGCTGATCGAGCGGAATCCAGGTCCGATCATCCTGACCGGTATAGGTCGCACCAGGGCGAATCAAACGACCGGTCTCGAGTTGCTCCCGGCAATGCGCGATCCAGCCACCGACCCGCCCAACGGCAAATGTGGGAGTGAAGAGCGAGACAGGAAAACCAAGGCAATGCAGCAAGAGCGCTGTGTAGTACTCAACGTTCGTCTGCAGGTTGCGCCCGGGCTTGTACTCGTCGAGCAACCGCAATGCGACCGCCTCAACCTCTACCGCCAGGTTATATAGGTCTTCGTCTCCCTCTCCGGAGCGGTAGAGTCGACGGGTCGCTTCACCCAGAATGTCTGCCCGCGGATCTCGCACCTTGTAGACCCGGTGGCCGAATCCCATGAGCCGTTCGCCGTGATCAAGCTTCTCTCGCAAATAGGGTTCGGCACGATCGGCGGTTTCGATATCGAACACCATGTCGAGCGCCGGACCGGGCGCGCCGCCGTGTAGCGGTCCCTTCAATGCGCCAACCGCTCCAGTGACCGCAGAAATGAGATCGGAGTGGGTCGCGATGATCACACGCCCGGCAAACGTCGAGGCGTTCAGTCCGTGATCGCTCACCGTGTTGAGATACGTCTCGAGCGCACGGACACGTTCGGCGGTGGGTGTTTTGCCCTCCAGCATCATCAGAAGTGCCGAAACGTGCCCTGGCTCCTGGTTCGGGGGTACCGGCTCCTGTGCATTGAGCAACCGATGATAGGTCGCGACGATCGTTGCCGTCTTCGCAACGACCGAAAGTGCCTGTTCGTCAACACTCCTGTCGGATGAATCAAGTGAAGAGAGTCCCATTCGCAGAGCGTCCATCGGTTGAATCTGTCGCGATGCAGCCGAGCGCATGAGTTCGATCGTTGCGTCGGGAAGCTCTCTGCGACGGGCAAGGTTCTTCGAAAACGTCTCCAGCTCGGCACGGTCAGGCAGGCGATCGAACCAGAGCAGGTGCAGCATCTCCTCGAATGTCGCATACGGAGCGATCTCCTCGGCCGGATATCCGGCGAGGAACAGCTTTCCTTCCTGGCCTTGGACATCGCTCAATCGAGTCTCCGCGGCGATCGTTCGTTCCAGTCCTGGATCTACGACGGCGCTCATAATCGGTCCTCCTGTTCAGGTGATTGGTTGCGAGCATTGATCAACCCGTTGGACATAAGCTTGACGCTGTGGAAATATGTGGTCAAGATTGACTTGAGAATCAATATGATGAGTCATGCAGGGAGGGATCGCGATGAGCGGTGATGAATCAGCACAGAGCGGCGCAGGGAAGTCGTTTCTCAGTTCCGGAGAAGTCGTTGAACGACTGGGAATCAGTAAATCGACCCTGTACGCCTACGTTAGCCGCGGGCTGATCCGGTCCGAGCCGGATCCCGATTCGCCACGTAGCCGGCGATACCGTGCCGATGATGTCGAGCGACTGTTGCAGCGCCAGCGAATGCGGGCGGATCCGGAAACGGCATCAACGACGGCGCTGGACTGGGGCAGCCCGGTCCTTGAATCCGGGATTAGCACGATTATCGATGAGCGGCTGTCGTACCGGGGGCATGACGCGCTCGAGCTTGCCCGGACACGAACGTTCGAAGAGGTAGTCAGTCTGCTCTGGAACGACGATCTGGATGTCGGGATTCCTGCGCCGGATTCCGCAAGCGCCGCAGCCAGGAACGAGCTGCTCCAGCAATCACAGTCGCTGGAACGGACGCTCGACGCCCCGGCGCGGCTTCAGATGTTGCTTCCTGCGCTGGAGCAGCGCGATCCTGGAAGCTACGATTTCCGCCCCGAGATGCTGCACAAAACCGGTGTCAACACCTTGCAGATGTTCACCGCAGCGATGGTCGGCACCGAAGGGCACTCTGGAATTGCCCGGACACTTCAGGCGCACTGGGCACCCGGCAAATCGCACCTTTCCAGAGCAATGGATGCAGCGCTGATCCTGTCCGCCGATCACGAGCTCAACATCTCGACGTTCACAGTTCGCTGCATCGCGTCGGCACGAGCCCCCCTCTATTCGGCGCTCACGGGAGGACTCTCGGCGATTCGCGGTCAGAAGCACGGCGGCGCCACGCTTCAGGCCGAAGCGCTGGTGAATGAGGTTGCAAGTCCGGATCGAGCACATTCCGTGCTCCGGAACAGGCTCCAGCGAGGTGATTCACTCGCCGGCTTTGGGCACCGGCTCTACCCATCCGGCGATCCACGCGGTGAGACCCTGCTGGAAATCATTCGCGAAGAGTCCGGCGATTCACAGGAACTCGAACTGGCAGAGGCGATCTGCCGTGCGGCGCAGGACCTCACCGATCTGAAGCCGAATCTGGACTTCGGCCTGGTGATGCTCACCCGGGTACTCGGTCGGGAGCAGGGCACGGCGTTAGCGCTGATGGCGCTCGGCCGAATCGCAGGCTGGGTTGCTCATGCCTGTGAAGAGTACGAGCGCGATCAACTGATTCGCCCTCGTGCCCGTCACGCCGGTGAGGATGTCGAGGATTGATCAATCGGTAAGCGGAGGAGTTCCGGGACGGGAGAGAATCCGCTCTGCTGGTTGCGGCCGGCCGTAGAGGTAGCCCTGGCTGAGATCGCAGCCCAGCTGCCGGGCAACCCGCTCGTCCTCGACCGTCTCGATACCTTCGGCGACCGACTGCATTCCGAGTTGCCGTGCCAGATCAACCATCGCACTGGCAACGGGTGCTCGGGATGCGCCTCCTCTGGCTGCCTGGATGAACGTCCGGTCAATCTTGATGGCGTCGACGTTCAATTGCTCGAGATACGACAGACTCGAATACCCGGTCCCGAAGTCGTCCAGTGCGATACGCACGCCAAGGTTTCTCAGCCGGTCCAGAATATTCCGTGGTCGGCCAGTGGTGTCCAGAAGCGCGTGCTCGGTCATCTCGAGCACGATGCAGGAAGGCTCGATCCCGTAGCGCTTGAGCACCGCATCAACCTGCTCAACCAGCAGTGAATCGTTCATTTCGCCGGGCGATATGTTGACGGCAGCAAACAGCCGCTCGCCCCACTTCCCGTTCCAGTCCACCAGTTGACGCGCGGCACGATCGAGGACCCACGACGTGATCTCGGACATGATTCCGGATTGCTGAGCGAGGGGAAGGAATTCGTCCGGCGAGACCACGCCAAATTGCTCATCAGTCCAGCGAACCAGGGATTCATATCCGGTTACCCCGCGGTTCTGAAGGGAAACGACGGGTTGAAAGTGCAGCTCCAGCGCGTCTGCCGCGAGCGCCCGGTGCAGCCGTGACTGCAACTCGATCTTCGGCACCTGGGAGAGATCCCTGGCTGGCGAGAAGATCGTGAACTGTCCTCGTCCGGCCTCTCTGGCGCGATTCAGCGCGATGTTCGCGTACCGAACGAGGGTATCGGCGCTGTCGTCAGGCGTAGTCGGCAGCGCGATCCCGATGCTCAGCGAAATGTAGAGCGCGACCCCGGCGATCTCCAGCGGTGTCGCAAATGCTCGCTGGATTCGCATGACAACGTTGATCGCATCCGCTTCGGTGGCGATGTGCTCCAGCAATATCCCGAATGTGTCACCGGTGAAGCGAGCGACGAGGTCATCAGAGCGCACGCAGTTTCGCAGTCTCCTGGCAAGTTCCTTCAGCAGTTCATCGCCTGCCTGATGACCCAGCGAGTTGTTGACCATCTGGAATCGATCGATGTTGATCAACAGCAGCGTAACCAGGTTATCGGACTTCGCGGCCCGCTGGAGCGCGATATCAATGCGGTCCATCAGAAGCACGCGATTCGGGAGACCAGTCAGATCATCGTTGAAGCTCTGGAAGCGCAATTCCCGCTCGATCTGAACACGATCGAGTGCCACCCGCAGCAACCCGGACGCCGTATCAATCAGAGCTTGAGTCTCCGCGTCCGGCGTGCCTGCGTGGTACCGATAGAGACATATCACTCCCATGCTGCGGTGTGCGGTTGCATCGACCGGGAAACACCAGACCGACCGGAACCCGGCATCGAGAAGCAGGCTTCGCAGTTCGTCTCCGGCATGATCCGAGGAGGCATCTGCCCAGATCACCGGCTGCCGGCTCACCAGAGAATGAACGCACAACGCCGAAATCGGGTCATCGGCATTCTCCGAGAGCGCGTCTGCAATCGTCTCCGGGACGCCCGGCGCAGCAACCATCCCGATCTTCCGGGATTCCCGCTCGATCTGATAGATCGTGCAACAGGTCCCGGGGATGACGCGCTCGATGTACTCTGCTATCACGTATCCGGTATCGTCGAGTGTGTTGCCAGTCGCGATCATATCCAGAACATGCTTCTGAATTGCGATCTGCAACTCGGCGTGCTTCTGTCTGGTCACGTTCTGGAAGGTGACGATCACGCTTCCCGTACCGGATGGACTGGAGTCGAGCGGCATCGCGTTTACCGAAACTTCAACCGAGGCAGACGCTGTGCTCCTGAGCATTGCCGGGTATCCGGAAATCGCGGACCGTCCGGCAAGGCCGTCCTGCAGTCGCACGTCACCTCGCTGATGTGGGTCACGGGTAATCGAAGGCTCCACGAGCAACTCACTCACCCGGAGGACTGATGACTCGGATTCATCGATTGCGAGCATTGTCCTGGCAGCTTCGTTGAGGTAGACGATCTCGCCAGCGCTGGTTGCAATCAATACCCCCTCGGAGAGGGTCTCCAGCAGATCGGCATCCGGTGAGGAGCCGTTCTGATCAAGTCCCGCGATTGACTTGATCACCGTCACACTGGCGTTCAACTCACTCAGATGACTTGTCACAAGGCTTGCGGGCCGGACCAGGCCAGGGCCCCGCTGAATCAGGACAGGAGCGAGTTCTGAGGACAATTCAACGAGCGGCTCTCCATCTAGCAAGCAGACCAGACTCGAGAGGCTCGTTGCGGAGAGTTCGTCACGATCCAGACCGAAGAGGGAGCAGGCATGGCGGTTCACCATCTGAATCCGGCCACTGTGGCTGGAGACCACGACCGGATCAGGAATCGCTTCGATGAACTCTTCTGCTAACGACCAAGTCGCAAGATTCTGCAACTGTTGACGTCCGTCCTCTGGCATCGCCATAAGCGCGTGAGGAACCGTGCCCCATTCTGATTGCGGCAGCCTAGCACACCAGCCTGTTGCACATCTGCAAACGAGACCGGTTGTCCAGTCACTGTGGCGAGTTTTGGGAGTTATGGGTTACCGCATGCACTGATATGCGAGGCCAATGGGATCTCCCGGCGTCGTTTCGAGACAGATTATCCGTGGTCAGCCTGCAGACTGCTATAGTAGCTCAACGAAAACAGTCAGCCAGACCACGTCAGGGAGCACAGAGATGGTCAATACGGAGACGACGCTTCGAGTCAGCCGCGATCTCGCGGTCTCGAAAAACACGATGGTCGCCGCCAAGCATCCGTTCGCCGTTCAGGCGGGACTCGAAATGATGAGCAAGGGTGGCAACGCAGTCGACGCCGCCGTCGCGACCGGCTTTGCGATCGGGGTGGTGGAGCCGTGGATGAGCGGGGTCGGCGGCGTCGGTTTCATGACCATTCAGATGGCGAATGGCAAGCGGATCGTCATTGATTACTTCGGGCGGGCACCGGGCGCG
This sequence comes from Thermomicrobiaceae bacterium, assembly GCA_007133615.1. Classification (GTDB taxonomy): domain Bacteria; phylum Chloroflexota; class Chloroflexia; order Thermomicrobiales; family Thermomicrobiaceae; genus SLMJ01. The sequence continues at coordinate 9,129 of SLMJ01000294.1, forward strand.
GCGACGGCTGACATGTTCGAACTCGAAGAGGGGGACAGCCAGACCACCGTCGGATTCGGGGGCGTCAAGGACGAGGCAAATGCCTACGGTCCACTCTCTGTGCTCGTGCCGGGGATGGTCGCCGGTATGTGCCACGCACTTGAGAAGTACGGCACGATGGGTCTTGACGAGGTGCTGCAGCCGGCGATCTCGTTCGCTGAGGAAGGTTTCCCGGTCGACTGGCTGCGCGGTATGCTGATCGCGTCCCAGCAGAAGACGATCGAGCGCGATCCGGAGACTGCGCGCATATTCATGGAGAACGGAACCCCGCCTGCACCGCTCTTCGGCCAGGAGCCTCCCCGAATCAAACAGCCCGAACTCGCAAACACCCTGCGGGCAATCGCCAAAGATGGCCCGGATGCTTTCTACAAGGGTGAAATTGCCTCGAAGATCGCCTCACATATTCAGTCGCTCGGCGGGATACTCACGGCCGATGACATGGCCGGGTTCCAACCGGTCGAGGTCGATCCGCTCGTCATCAACTACCGGGACACCGAGCTGCTGCTGCTCCCGTATCAGGCCGGCGGCGTGAACACCGGCGAAGCCTTGAGCATCCTGAACGGGATGGATCTCCGCTCGACCGGATTCAACTCTGCAGCGACACTGCACAAGATCGCCGAAGCCAGTCGACGTGGCTACGCTGACCGCTTCGCCTACATCGCCGATCCCGACTATGTGGATACCGACTGGCAACGTCTCAATTGCGAAGCATACGCAGCCGAACGCCGAGCAGAAATCGATCCGTTCCAGGCGACCTCGGTTCAACCAGGATCTGGAATCAGTACGACGTATAGGCCAACCGGGCAAACAGCCGATAGCGATGAGGGCTGCACAACGCATTACTCCGTGGTCGATGCTGAAGGCAACATGGTTTCGGTCACCCAGACACTTACCCTGATCTTCGGCTCCGTCGTCACGGTTCCGGGGACAGGGGTGCTGATGAACGACAGCATGAATCTGTTCGATCCGGTTCCCGGACGGGCAAACTCGATCGAGGGCAACAAGAGACCGGCCTCCAGCATGGCGCACGCGATTGCCGTTCGGGATGGCGTACCCGTTCTGGCCGTTGGCGCCCCGGGCGGTCGGCGCATCATGGATACGTGCATGCAGATGGTGCTGGACGTTGTCGAATTCGGCATGGACATTCAGGCCGCCTGTGAGGCTCCGCTCATTGATTGTTCAAGCGGTAATCTCCTGATCGACGAACAGATTCCGGAATCAACCCGGAATGCGCTCGCGTCGATGGGGCACAAAGTTGTCCCCGCGGAAGTGACCTTTGCGCCAAGAGCATTCGCGAGCCCAACCGGCGTCCAGGTAGATCCAGACACCGGGCTTCGTTTCGGCGGAGCAGATCCATTCGGGCCGGGGATCGCCGCCGGTCGATAGCGGGGACGATCATCGGAGAATGCGCGCGATTTCACGAGCGGCGCGAAGTGCCCCGTCACTGGGCACCTCGCGCCAGGAACTGGTGTCGGCTCCGAGGGTGTTGACGATCTGCCCGGCAAGATCTTCAGTGGTCGTTTCATGAAAGTCCATACGGACTCCCGCGCCGTATCGATCCAATCGATGCGCGACGTGAGACTGCTGCTCGAAGTGATCGCGAAGCGGGAAATAGAGGAATGGGGTTCGCAGTGCGGTCAGCTCAATCGCGGTCGTCAGTCCGCCCTGAACCACCGCCAGGTCGGCCGCGGCGAAATGCTCATACAGCCGCTCGACATAACCCAGCACCTTAACTCCATCAACTGCTCGGAATTCGGACTGATTAATTCTCGGACCCGCAATGACGACACATTCCGCGTCGGTCAACTGCTCGCGAACGATCGGCCAGGAGTCGACAACCTTCTCAAGCAGCAGTCGCCCGGCGGCCGTTCCACCCACGGCGGCTATGATCAGTGGGACCTCCTGAGCATAGCCAAGCTTTTTTCGAATCCTCGCTCGATCCTGATACTCCCGCGGATCGAAGGTGACAACCGGCCCGATCGGGGTGAAGTGGTTCTCCATCCAGTCCCGAATCACTGGCAGCCCGGGACCAAACCGCTCGGGCACGACATCGTCGAACTCCCCGATGTAGAGGCTGCGATCTCGAACCCATGGAAACCGCTCGATGTGCTGGATAATCTCCGCATTGTAGTCAGCAGTGAGATAGGCCTCACGTGACTCCGGTGACCGGTCCATTGGCAGGTATCCCACGAAATCGGTCATGAAGACGAACGGCGACGTCTTCAACTCCGGATTCTCATGCAGGAAGTGGTCGACTTCCCACGACTCATCGCCGATCCAGATGTCATAGTGCGTTTGCCGGACGACATCGAGAAAGACCATGAAGTTGTGAGCCAGAATCTCGTCCATTTCCCGAAACGCATAGAAGCAGTGCAACCGGAAATCATCGGCCATCGATTCCCAGTGAGTCGTTTTGTTGGACAACTCGGCGCTCAGGGGATGGATACACTCGCCGGAATCCTCGAGCATCTGACTGATCGGATGAGTTGCCAGCCACTCGATCTGTAAATCAGGTATCAGTGCACGTAGCTGGTTCGCAATCGCCAGGTCGCGTGGGATGTGTCCGAGACCGATCGGACTGGAGATGAACAGCGCGCGTTTCGGATTGCGGGACATCGCTCGTTGCCAGGTCCGGTGTGCAGGATCCGGTCGACCAAAAAACGACGCGATCGCCTGATTGACCTTCACCGGATCCCGGGCATTCGGGGAGTGACCGGAGTCCTGCAACTCCAGAAAAGTGAAATCGGGACGCTTCTCGACAAGTTCCCGGCTGACGCTTACCGGAACGATCTGATCCTCGGTCCCGTGTATCAGTAGCACCGGGCACTCGATCCGCTCCAGGACTTCATTCAGGGAGAGTTCAGTCGCGAGCGCTGGATTGTCGACCGTCTTGATAACGATTTCCGGTGTGGTCTCTCTCCCCCAGGACCGAAGATCATCGAACTGTTTGGTGGAATGCGGTTCAGACGCCACCTTCGACATGAAGAAGTCCAGCCAGTCATCGAAGTCTGCGCGCCAGTGATGAGCGTTGAACTTCTCCCATCCCTCATAGCTAGGCCGAGGTGTCCAGAAGTGCTCCGGGGAAAGACCGGGAACCCTTCGCAACGACGGCCCGATGAAGGCCCCACTGAGCACTCGCTCCGGATACCGTGCCGCCATCCAGAGGCCGTATTCGCCGCCTCGAGACAGCCCGACCAGATGTGCTTGCTCAATTTCGAGCTCATCCAGAACCCCGACGCCGAAGTCGACGACGGCATCGGTTCCAAATGCCTGATCGTCGAGCGTGCGTTCCGATCTTCCGTTTCCTGGTGAATCGAATGTCACGACGTGGAAGTCGCGAGCGAAGAATGGCACCTGGAGTTTCCAGATTCGACTGTGGACCAGTTGCCAGGCTGGGAAGAACAGGATCGTTGGCTTTTCAATCGATCCGAATGATTCCCACGCAACCTGAAACCCACAGATCTCTGAGATTCCTGATCGATCCGGTTCCACAGCACGCATAAAATCCCTCACGATCAATCAGGCAGACGGTGCCGGAGTGCCGTCCTGAACACCATCGAGCAGCGAATCCACCAGCTCTCCGACTCGTGTCGTGTCAATCGATCCGTTACGACGGGTGATCTCCGCAAGTCGGGCAATCGAAACCTGAGCACCGTATTGCTGGTGCTCGAGTTCGAGAATCGGAAGGTACTCGCCGATGATTTCGGTCGCGAGCTGCATTGCACGAATGTTCCTCGCGATCTCCAGCGCTTCTCGAAAATGCTGCGCGGCTTCCTCATGCTGGTCGCTATCCCGGAGTATGACGCCCACCTGGGTCAGCGATTCAGCGATTCCCCACTGGTTGCCGATCGGTTTTCGAACGTCAACGCTGCGTCGCAGGAGCTCCAGGGCGTGATCGGTGTTTCCGAGATGGTTTTCGACAATGCCGAGGTTGCGAAGGGCAAACGCGATCCCTCGTCTGTCTCCAATCCGTTCCAGTGCCTTCAACGATTTCCGCAGAAGGTCCCGGGCTTCGTGGTACCGCTGTCGCAATGTCCAGAGTTTGCCCAGATCGTTGCGCGAGTATGAAGCTCCCCAGTCGTCACCGGCGTGCTGAAAAGCCTCAATGCTGCGAATCAGGTAGTCCTGCTCATCATCATAATCACCGGCAAGATGCGCCGCGCAGGCCATGAAGTTGAGCAGCAGTCCCTCTTCGGCCGGTTCCCCGAACTCCTCAATGGTGTCCAGCGCCTGGTTCACCAGACACTGAATCGAACCTGGACCCGCCACCCGGAAACTCAAGCCCGCTTCACGTGACATCAGCCTCGCGAGGGTGAGCGATCGTCGGCGGCGACACCCGTGCTGCGGCTCTTGATCATCCGACAACTTGACCCGCGCCGCAGTAAGCAGCGTCATGCCTTCTCGATAGCGATCGGTAATCTCGCAGTACAACCAGAGGCTGTGCGCAGCCTGCCACAGCCCGGCATCATCGCCAGTATCAATGGAACACTGCCACGCGCCCCGAATATTCTCGATCTCCGCGGCGATCTCACTCAGTGCTGCGACCTGGTTGCTGCCTTTCAATGGTTGTTCACGTGTCGCCAGAAACTGCATGAAGTAATCGCGGTATCGATCCCGCACCACGGCCGCCTCGTCCGGCAATTCGGAAAGCTGGTGACCAGCAAACTGGCGCAACAGTTCATGAATGACGTAGCGGCCATCTTCGGTGTGACGGACCAGCGACTTCCGAACAAGCGACGAAAGAAGCGGCAGCGAGGCCCCCGCCACATAGGTCGCTGCATCCCGGGTAAACCCGCCGGCAAACACAGACAACCGGCGAAATGTCCGTTGTTCACTCTCAGTCAGAATCTCCCACGACCGGCCGACAACCGCACCAACACTCCTGTGTCGCTCCGGAAGATCCTGCAACTCCGCGCGGAGAAAATCGAGACTCTGTTCGATCTCGTCAGCAATCTCGTCGGCAGTCAGCACTGGAATCCAGGCAGCGGCAAGTTCAATAGCCAGCGGCATTCCGCCCGTTAGCCAGGAAATCCGGGCGATCGACGGAACATCCTCGGTGCGAGGCAGGAATCCGGCTTTGTGCTTGCGGGCCTTCATCATGAACAGTCTGGCCGCGCCAGAGGTTGCGATCGTCGGGGGGTCAGAACGGTCCGGCAGGCTGAGCCCTTCGACCTCGAAAACCGTCTCGGACGTCAGCATCAGGCGCTCGCGTGAAGTGACCAGGATAGCGAGCCCGGGACATGCGTCGAGAAGCCGGGTCAGCAGAACGGCGCCGTCAATCAGGTGCTCGAAGTTATCAAGGACCAATAGAACGCTGCGGTCCTGAAGATACCAGAGCAGTTGATCATCCTGATCGACCCGCAGATCGACCTCGGCCACCATCGCGTCCAGAATTGCCGGGGAGATGAATTCAGCGGAATGAACCCCGGCGAGCGGCACGAAAAACACGCCATCCAGCATCCGGGAGCGCATTGAACCGGCGACTTCAACGGCGAGCCTGCTTTTGCCGATGCCTCCTGGCCCAACCAGGGTGATCAACCGACTCTCCCCGCGTTCGAAGTCACCGGTGATCTGTTCGATCTCGTGCTCTCGATCGATGATGGTCGAGGTTGTCGATGGCAACAGGTGCGGTGTTCCAGATGCGACAACAACTTTCCCGACCTCCGGAGAGGGAGATTCCGGGGTCGTCGCTCCGGAACGGATTCGCTGGGCCAGAGCCTGCGTCTCCGGCTCGGGGTCAACATCCAGTTCCAGACGAAGGCCCTGGACGAAGTCTTCATACTGGCGCAACGCGGCTGACCGGTGTCCCGCTGAATCCAGCACGCGCATGTGAAGCCGCTGGCTTGATTCATCCCATGGATCAAGGTCGATCAGGCGTTCCGCGGCATCGATCGCCTCCAGGTGCTCACTATGTTGACTAAGCACCTCGGCAAGTGACGTCAGGATCGAAGCATGCGCTCGCTCCACCTCGTTCTGGGTAGCCCGCTGCCATGCCTCGAAATCTGGACAGTCTGACAGCGCCAGGCCATCCAGAAACGGGCCACGGTAGAGCTCGGCAGCTTGTCGCAACAGATCCTGGGATGGATCGGTTCTGGATTGCCGGACAAGCTCTCTGAAGGTGACGAGATCAATCCAGCATTCGTCGTCCGGGCAGAACCGAATCGACTGCCGGTCTCCCTGAATCAAGGGCGACGACCGATCCGTCTCCCCAAGTGATCGCCGCAATGAGAGCAGTGCCTGGCTCAGGCCGTGCCGAGCATCTGATTCTGGCTTCTCGGGCCAGAACATCGCAGCAAGTCGAGAACGCGAGTGGGGCACATCGGGTTCTGCCGCAAGGAACGCGCACAGTGCCGCCACCTTTGCGTAGGCAAACCGCACCTGTTCCGAATTCTCCCGAGCCACTGAGAGCGGCCCAAGAAGCCTGGCCGCCAGCCGTACCATCAATCGCCCTCCGGTGATATCGCACCGGGCGGATCGTGAGTTTCCCAATCAGTTCACTGTAACGAGTCATGATACGGCGCGGAACACAAACATTCAATGGCTGTTGATGCTTCTTTGATACGCCTTTGAGGGCTATCGGTCATTCTCGCAATACATCACCACACACAGATCGTGTCTACCACACGGAGTGGAGAGGAGGGTCCAGCCAGCATTCGTAGCGGACGACTGAGTGCCACACGCATTGGAGAGGAACTCGATAATGAGTCAGGCAACCGCAACCACCTACGATATCTACGGTCAGCTCCTGGAGGTCTGTTCCTGCAAGGTGCTCTGCCCCTGCTGGATAGGCGAGGAACCGGACGGCGGAGAGTGTCAGGGCGTTGTCGCCTGGAAGGTCGAACGGGGAACGGTCCAGGGAGTCGACGTTTCCGGCTTGACGCTGGCGGTAATCGCCCACATTCCAGGGAACGTCCTCAACGGCAACTGGAAAGCCGTCATCGCACTGAACGACACCGCGACGAAAGAGCAGGAAGAGGCGCTGCTCGCGGTCTTTTCCGGACAGCTCGGCGGGCCGATCGCAGACGTCGCCGGACTGGTCGGTGAGATCGTCGCGGTCGAACGGGTCCCGATTACGTCTGACATTGTCGAGGGCAGGGGGCGGCTGGTCATCGGCGATCTCGTTCAGGGAGAGATGGAGCCATACCAGGGTGCGACCGGCAACGTCACGGCACTGAGTGAAACCGTTTTCTCGACGATCCCGGGGTCGCCTGCATACGTGGGCAAAGCCCAGACCTACAAGCGCAACACGGAACAGTATGGAATCCCCAACGTGGATCTGCAGGGTCACAATGCGGTCCAGGGCGATTTCCACTTCCAGGCCTGACGATCACAATCAGTCGCAGGGAGCGGGTCACGTATGCGACTCGCTCCGATCGAATCCGGAAGGAAACGCCCATGCAGGCACCCTGGCAACCGGTACAGACCGACCAGCGCCCGTTTCTGGTCACCGCGGTCGGACTCATCATTCTGGCCTGGCTGGCGCTCTATCTGTGGGGCGCGTCACCGTACGCGTACTACCTGAGCCACGATGCACTGACGACGCTACTCAGCGGGTCGCAGATCTGGACTGCGGGAGTATTCGCCGGTGGCTGGACACTAATGATAATCGCGATGATGCTTCCTACGAGTCTCCCGCTGATTACGGTTTTCCGGCGAATGACGAGTTCGCGAGCAGACCGGAACTGGCTAGTTCTCCTTCTGATCAGCGGATATCTGGCGATCTGGCTGGTGTTCGGGTTTCTGGTTCACGCAGTTGATCTGACGATCCATCAGCTCGGTGGATTCGCCGCACTCCTGCAGGTTGCTCCGTGGATCGTCGGTGCCGCGATATTTGCAATCGCCGGAGCGTTCCAGTTCACTGAGTTGAAGTACCGATGTCTCGATAAATGCCGGTCACCGCTCAGCTTCGTGACGTCCTACTGGAGCGGGCGAAACGAATCGCGCAACGCGATCATGCTGGGTGCCCATCACGGCATCTTCTGTGTCGGGTGCTGCTGGTCGCTGATGCTGCTCATGTTCGTGGTCGGGCATGCGAACATAGCCTGGATGCTGATACTGGGGGTCATCATGGGGGCGGAGAAGAACCTGAAGAAAGGCCGGGCGCTGGCGAAGCCGCTCGGGATCGGGCTGTTGATCGGCGCGGTTCTGATTGCCGGAGTCGGGTTCATGCACCCCTGAACCGACAATCTATGCCTCGCGTGACTCCCACCGGAAAAACCGCACGCTGATCAGGAATCCGATGGCTGCCGTCAGCGCCAGAACGCCTATTTCGAGCCACGTATCAGCCAGCGTCCCGCCATCGATCAGTACGTTTCGGAGACCTTCGACCAGATAGGTGAGCGGTAGAAGCTGAATAATTGGCTGCAGCACGGCGGGTGCATCATCGACCGGAAAGAACACACCGCTAAGGAACATCATCGGTATGGTGATAATTGTTCCGGCACTGTCCGCAACGTCCGTATTGCTGGCAAATGCGCTGATCACGAAACCGATCCCCAGAAAGGCGAATGCGCCCAGCACCACGAGCACCAGGGCAGAGAAGTAGCTATCGGAGATATTGACATCGAAGAGCACCAGCGCAATCGCAACGAGGATCACTGTCTGGGCGACAGCAATTACCACCTGCGTCGAAATGCGGGACAGAATGAACTGCCAGAGTGGGAATGGAGTCGCCTTGATCCGTCTCAGAATTCCTTTCTCCCGGAACGAAACAAATGTCGTTGAGAGCGACTGAATCCCGTTGACCATCAACGAAATGCCGATAACTCCCGGCAGGAAAAAATCAATGAACTGGAATTCATCGCCCTCAATATTCGCAACATCCGTCTGTATCATCCGTGGTTGGCCGGCGATCTCAAGCTCAGACTGCAAGAGAAACTGCTCGACGGCATTGAGTCCGATCTGGGCAAATTGCGGATTCGCTTGATTGACATAAATCTGAGCATCGAGTGCATGATCGCCGTCCGGCTCGGAGAAGGCGAGGACGACAGTTCTGTCGCCATCCTCGATCGCCGCAAGTTCGGATTCCAGGTCTCCGCGATACACCGTAAAGCCATCGGTCTGCTCCATCTGGTCCGCGATCGCACCAGCGAGCGGAGAAACATCTTCGCCGGAGATCCCGATACTCAGACGCGTTTCGCCGGTGCCAAACAGGTAGCCAAACAGCAGCATGAAAATCAGTGGGAACCCGAGCAGGAAGAAGAGTGCCGTCCGGTTGCGCACGATCATTTTGAAGTTGGCCAGCGTCATCGCCCGAAACGACGTCACTCTCGCAGCGCCCTTCCCGTGTAATGGAGAAACACATCTTCGAGGGTCGGACGGGACGTCGTCAGCTTATCGAGTTCCAGGGTCCTCGCTTCGGCCAGATCGAGCAAGCCAGCCATCGAGCGCCGCATGTCGTCTGTTTGCAGGGTAACCCGGGAGCCATCAAGCTGAACATCCTGCACCCCGGCAAGCTCGGACAATGCTGCGGGCTCGGGCACGGTATCGCCAAACGTCGCTGAGATCGTGGACGCTCCATTGAGCCCGGCAATAAGTCGTTCAGGCGTATCGCAGAGGATAATCCGTCCATGATCCATTACCGCGATTCGATCACAGAGAACCTCTGCCTCTTCCATATAGTGGGTCGTGAGAACGATTGTCTTGCCGTCCGCACGAATGTCGCGGATCAGATCCCAGAGGTTCCGCCGTGCCTGCGGATCAAGACCTGTCGTTGGCTCATCGAGGAAGACGATCTCCGGATCATTCACCAGTGACAGTGCAATCGAGAGACGCTGTTTTTGCCCACCGGAGAGAGTATCCGCCTGGTCGTCAGACTTCTCCTGTAACGAGACAAGTCCAAGCAGTCGACGCACCGTGGCGCTCGAATCATCGGCGCCATAGAGCGAGGCAAATAGCCCGACCAGTTCGGCAACGGTGAGATGATCGAAGAGGGAGGTGGTTTGCAACTGGATGCCGATCCGGCTTTTGACCTGATCCACTTGTGATGCAACGTCAAAGCCCGCAACACTGGCAGTACCCGCGTCGGGATGGCGGAGTCCTTCAATCATCTCGAGTGTGGTTGTCTTTCCGGCGCCGTTCGGCCCCAGAATCCCGAAGATTTCGGACTCATACACGTGAAGGTTGACATCATCGACCGCACGAAGCGATCCGTATCGCTTGGTCAATCCTTCCGCGGTGATCACCGCGCGAGTTGCCTGTGTCGTCACCAGAGTGCTCCATGTACGGGGTGACCGGGTTGAAACGAATGTCAATGGTGAGGTTAATGCTGATTGCGAGTGAACGCGCCGTCCGACAGGACGGATGTATCCTGATCTAACGGTCAGGTGACCGCCTCGATCGCCGCCACTGATCTATTCGGACGAAGACGTCACGGATCCCACCTGACTGCTCCGATGGCACCTGCGGGGTGACGCCGATACGGCGCATCAGGCGCTCGATACCAACGGAAAGCACCAGCGATCCGATAATCAGTCCCGCGCCGATGATCAACAGAGAAAGATCCATAATCAACCACAATTCAGTACGAGTGGGTAACCGGCCACTCAGGCGTCGGTGCTAGAATCATGACTGAAACACGGCATTTACGCCAGTACGCCTGCAAATCGCCTGATTGATCGCCGGGTACGGGACGAGATTGAATGGAACCCGCAAACATCCTGTTCGTCATCGCATTTATTGGATTGCCACTCGCGTTTGGAATCTGGGCGCTCATCAGCCGGCGTGAATTGAAGCGTATGAGCCCGCCGGTCCGCCGGCAAGCGCCTCAGGTACCGCCGCGACAGCAACAACAGCCGCCTCAACAAGCCGCTCAAGCAGCCTCCCAGCAGCCACAGACCCAGCACACGGTGCAAATGCCGGCAGCGGACGAGGGTAGCCTTCCACAGGCGCCACCACCTCCGCGTCAACCTGCCCCGGAGTCCGAACAAACCCAAACGATCCCGCAGTTCGGATATCAGCCGTCTCCACCGCCAGCGACACTGCAGCCAGATCGCCAGCCAGAGTCAACACAGGAAACCGTGCAGGCGCCGGCAGTCGAACCAGAACCGGCACAGGGCTCGGCACATGGTGAAGAACCAGAAACGTCCGGGCGGTCTGGCACAACCGAGGAATTTCCAATCATCGGCTACACGGAATTCGAGACCGCGCCGCAGGATCTCGCTCCGGCGGCACCCGTTGAGAGTAGCACGCCGCAGCCTTCCCGGATCGAACCTCGGAAGCCGCGCCGCTTTGTCCCACCGCGATCCTGGCTTCGGTCAGCAGTGTTGA
>SLMJ01000221.1 GCA_007133615.1 Thermomicrobiaceae bacterium
ATCACGCAACCCGCCAGGACGTCTGGAACATCATTGACGACCGCAGCGTCATAACGAGTAGAAGCTACCGAGCATTCGTAACCGTTTCGATTGGATGACGCTGTATGCAAGGAAGATGGACGCTGAACTTCGCCCTACTACTCACGGCGATGATGCTGGCGGTGGCCGGGTGTGTCGATCGTGATGATACGGCCGACGACAACGGGGCCGGTGGTGATCGGACGGTTCCAACTCCCGAGGCGACCGAAACGCCAGAACCGGACCCCACTCCGGTAGACGATCCACCGGACGCCGGGGGGTGGTACGAACTCATCGTGACCGATAAGACCTACCCGGAAGAGAAAACCGGTGAGCAGGTGCTGGAGCTGGCGGAAGATGCGGACCGATTTCAGGAGCTATGGAACTGGTTCGGACTCGATCCAGCCGGGGAGATCCCGGAGATCGACTGGAACGAAAACGTCGCTCTCTTCGCCGGCACCGGGGAGTCGAGCGCTTGTCCGCTCGTGCTTGAGGAAGTCACGTTCGATGAGGAAGACCGTTTCATCAACGTTGCCGCAACCCCGGATGTCCCGGAAGACACGATGTGCACGATGGACTGGACACCACGCGTATTCGTAATCGCACTCGATGCCGAAACGCTCGGCGATGGTGAACTCCGTGCAGGGATCTACGACACAGACGCCATCGACGGGATCTCTCCCGACGATGGCGAGGTTGTTCGGGAATAATTCAGACATGCGGTCAGGTCCTACTTCAGGACCTGATCGCGGAATTTCGACCACTCGGTTGCCGGCCACAGCTCGGTGGATGCGTTGCCGACTGACCGAATGATCGTTGAAACCCGCATTGCTGTGTCGTTGTCCGGAGCTTCGAAGATGTCCAGGTAGTCGTAGGGTCCCATCACTGCATAGTTGCCCACCCAGCGGACATCCGGGCATTCCTTCGCAACACGTTCCTTTACCTGTTTCTCCAGATCGAGCAAGCCTTCCGGGGTCTGAAGTGCTTCAGGTGAGACTCGAGTGAGTACCACGTATTGACCCATGAGTTTCTCCGATCTGCGTAGATGCACGTTCCATTCGTTGTTGCATTAGGATTCGCAGACGGGGTGCCAGAGTTCATATTTAAGGTTCTCTTGATTGTAATGCGTCGCGCCGATTGGGTAGGCTAGGGCGTCGTACGTTCGACCTTGCGTTTTCTTGGAGTCTTCGTTGTTTCTGCCGCTCGCGTTCTCACTTCTCAACAACATCACGGACTCGATCTCAGAGGATCCCGGCGAGGCCGTTGTTGAAGCAGCATCATGGCTGACCGAACTCATCGCCAGCGCCATCGAGCCCGCAATTGCAATCACCGTCATCGTTCTGCTCGCAATGCTTGCATTGCGAATTCTCCGGATGATGGTCAACCGGGCCGCCCAGAAGATTCTACAGCGCAACGACCGGCCGTCCCGCGAGCTACAGCTTAAGGCCGATACCCTATCCAGCGTTCTCGAAAACGCCGGGAGAATGGTGATCTTTCTGATCGCCACGATGATGGTGCTCAGCAATGTTGGCCTGAATATCGGCCCACTGCTCGCCAGTGCCGGTGTTGTCGGTCTCGCCGTCGGCTTCGGCGCGCAAAGTCTGATCAAGGACTTCATTACCGGATTCTTCATCCTGCTGGAGGATCAGTACGGTGTTGGAGACGTGGTGACGATCAACGGCGCAACCGGCACCGTCGAATTCATCAGCCTTCGCCGAACAACGATTCGCGCAATCGACGGCACCGTAATCACGATTCCCAACGGAGAGATCCTGCAGGTGTCCAACCTGACCAAGGACTGGGCCCGTGCCGTGCTCGACATGGATATCTCCTACGGCGATGACATCGATCGAGCGATCGAGGTAATCAGCCAGGAACTTGAAGGTATCGAAACCGACGAGCAGATCGGCGACGTGATCATCGCGCCAGCCGAGGTGCTCGGGGTGATCGCGCTCGGGCCATATCAGGTGACGATTCGCGCCTGGGTGAAGACGCAGCCGATGGAACAGTGGGGCGTGCAGCGTGAACTCTTCAAACGCCTGAAGCTGGCGCTGGATCGCAACGGAATCACTATACCGTTCCCGCATCAGGTCACGCTTGTGCGATCTGAAAACGGAGAACACTACGCCGCGGAGCAGTTGCTGGGGCGCAGCGCACAGCCTGAGACCCAGGAACAGTCAAGCGCCGCACGGCGTTCGCCACACAACGACGAACCATAATAGGATTAAGAAAGGGCGAGAACAGGGCCAGCCGGGCGGCTCCCTGTTCTCGCTGGGCAGGTGAAGCCTGGTGTGCAGACTCCCGACCGTCGCGGTGAACGACGATCGTACGGAATTCGTAAGCACATCTCGTGCCACCTCAGCAAAACGGGTTCCCCCTGTTGTGTGCGGTACCAGCCAGTGCTAAAATGATGCAATTAACTTGTGTGGTGGCAGGAGCGATGAGTGCCCCGGATTCTGGCGCTGGCGAACCAAAAGGGAGGCGTAGGTAAGACCACAACAGCGGTCAACACCGCAGCTTACCTGGCCAAACTCGGCTACCGCGTTCTCTTGATTGATATCGATCCGCAGGGTAATGCCACGAGCAGTATCGGGGTCGATAAGAACGATCTGGAATACACCACGTACGATGCCTTGATCCAGGGCGAAACCCTCGATGACTGTGTCGTAAGCAACGTCCGAACGGGGCTGGATCTGCTCCCGTCGAACGAGGTGCTGGCTGGCGCCGAGGTCGAACTCGTCGATCGAGACCGGCGCGAATATCAGCTCCGCAACGCAATTGATCAGTCAGAGGCCGAATACGACGTTGTCGTCATCGATTGCCCGCCGTCACTCGGGTTACTGACCGTCAATGCATTGACGGCTGCCAGGGGTGTCATCATCCCGATTCAGTGCGAATACCTCGCGCTCGAAGGGCTCATGCAACTCATCAACACCATCGACCTGGTCAAGCAGCGGTTGAACCCGCGGCTGGATGTTCTCGGCGTGTTGATGACCATGTTCGATGCCCGAACCAGACTGGCCGGCCAGGTTGTCGGTGATGTCCGTCGGTTCTTCCCGAGCCGGATCTTCGAAACGGTGATTCCGCGAGCAGTCCGACTGGCCGAAGCACCGAGCTTCGGGCAACCAATCTTCGAGTATGATCGGTCGTCCGCTGCGTCGCAGGCATATCAGCGAGTAGCAGAGGAAATCTGTCAACGGCTGGAACTGCCGCAACCGTCCCAGAACCTTGCGACGGAGGCCACAGCGTGACGATCCCCGTATCTGGCGCCGTTAGAGGTGCCTGGCCGCAGTTTCGGATCAACACAGGAACGCGTCGGGAGACTCTCCCGGCGCGTCGTGGTCTGATCACGATCAGATATGGCGTGCTCGCTATGGGAGATGCGCGCTCACGCCAGCTCGACGCAGTACCGACCACACGGCCGGTTGCGAGCCACCGATATACATCTCCGTTCATTCAGGCTTGTCAGTTCACGTTACCTGTCCAGTACTAGAAAGCAGGGGTGGCCTCAATGTCCGTGGTGGAGAACCAGAGCCTCAACAAATTCGCAGAAGCGACCAACGGCGTCGCAGATGAAACCTACGGCGGCAAGATCGTCGGCGTCGGCCTGACGTTCGATGATGTACTACTTGTTCCGGATGAATCCGACCTTCTCCCGCGTGATGCAGATACCGAGACGCACTTCACGCGAAACATCAAGATCAACATTCCGATCGTCTCGGCCGCGATGGACACCGTCACTGAAGCACGGATGGCGATCGCCATGGCGCGTGAGGGCGGCATCGGTGTTCTGCACCGGAACCTCTCGATCGAAGAACAGATCAGCGAAGTCGATAAGGTCAAGCGGAGTGAATCCGGCATGATCGTGGAGCCCGTTACCCTCCGGCCTCATGACAAGGTGCAGGAAGCCGAAAATGTGATGGCGCACTACCGCATCTCCGGTGTGCCGATTACCGATGAAGTCGGCAAACTGATTGGCATCCTCACGAACCGGGACTTGCGATTCGGCGAAGATCTCGAGAAGCCGATCAGCAGCCTGATGACCAGTGAAAATCTGATCACCGTTCCGGTCGGCACAACGCTGGACGAAGCCAGCGACATGCTTCACCGGCACAAGGTCGAGAAACTGCCGGTCGTCGATGAGAACGGCTATCTCAAGGGTCTTATTACGGTGAAGGACATCCAGAAGCGGATTCAGTATCCCAACGCGACCAAGGACGACCAGGGGCGTCTGCGGGTAGCGGCGGCGGTCGGTGTTGGCGAAGACGCACTGGAGCGAACAGAAGCGCTGATCGATGAAGGTGTCGACGTCATCGTCGTCGATACCGCTCACGGACACGCCCGAACGGTGGCCGAAATGGTCCGCGCAATCAAGAGCCGCTGGGACGTGGATGTCGTTGCCGGGAACATCGCAACTGCCGCAGCAGCCGAAGCGCTGATCGAAGCCGGCGCGGATGCGGTCAAAGTCGGGGTCGGCCCCGGGTCGATCTGCACGACTCGCGTGGTCACCGGTATCGGCGCGCCGCAGATTACGGCAGTCATGAACGTCTCCGAGGTCACTCAGCGCCACAACGTTCCGCTGATTGCCGACGGCGGGATCCAGTACTCCGGCGATATCGCGAAAGCAATCGCTGCGGGCGCTGACACCGTGATGCTCGGCGGCCTGCTAGCAGGTGTTGACGAAAGCCCCGGTGACGTCATCCTCTATCAGGGCGAGCGCTTCAAGGAGTACCGCGGGATGGGCTCGATGGGCGCAATGAAAACGCGTTCCTACAGCAAGGACCGCTATTTTCAGGATGAAATCGATAACCTGGAGAAGTTCGTGCCAGAAGGTATCGAAGGACGGGTCGCCTACAAGGGCCCGCTCTCGACGATCATATACCAGCTTGTCGGCGGCGTTCGCTCCGCAATGGGCTATTGCGGGACCCCATCCATCCGGGACATGCAGCAGAGGGCGAAGTTCATCCGGGTCACAAACGCCGGTCTCCGTGAGAGCCATCCACACGATGTCGTGATCACCAAGGAAGCGCCCAACTACCGGGTCACCCGATAGGTCACAAACGTCAACAACCAGATCGATTACAAGCCCCTCACCCATTCCAGGTGAGGGGCTTTTTCTATCTCATGTGGCCGCAGCTTTATGATCACGCCTACATTCAGATACTTGACACGTACCGACTCATTGAATACTATATGGACAGACGACAACACCGCCTGCTGAGACGTGTCAAACGTAACGACGAAACGAGGTGAGCAAGATGGTTACACGCTGGACTCCGCTCTTCGATGTTGATCGGATGTTCGATGAGATGGATCGCATGGTTACCGACCGGGTTGGCCACAACCGCGGAGTAAGCCGAAATCGCGGCTATCGCCCGGCAATGGATATGTACGACGCGGGCGAGCACATTGTTATCCGGGCGCTGATCCCGGGTGCCCGGCCGGATGATCTCGATATCTCAATGGAGCAGAACACGCTGACGCTCCGGGGAACGCTCGGCTACCGGGTCGACGACGAACAGGCACGCAGCGTGACCTGGTATCAGCGCGAGATCGGCTTCACGGAGTGGGCGGAAAGCATCCAGTTGCCGACACCGGTTGATGCTGATCAGGCAGAGGCTGACTTCGAAAACGGCATCCTGACCCTGTCACTGCCGAAGGCCGAACAGGCGCGCATCAAGCGGATTCCCGTTCACTCTCACCACGAACTCCAGAGCCAGAGCTGATTCTGGCGGCACGAGTCTCACAATCCTCCTCCTCCTCAGCTGCCCCCGGGATGTCCGGGGGCTTTTCTCTTTGCACTTCCCGGTCGATGGAATTCAACGTGCAGAGAGTTAAGCCACGAAGAGGCTTGAGATACACGCAGTGTCGAGTGATTGCGTTCGAGGCGCGATCGCAAAGTGATCTTGATCCAGGGGGCGCATCCGATGAGTGTCGAACCAACCACCGCACCTGTCACAATCGAGCACGAGCGCCCGTGGCACCAATGGTACGAATCCACCGTACCGATCAATCTCGACGTGCCGGAACACGACCTGCCCGAGTTTCTTCGAAACACCGCCGAACGGTATCCGAAGCGGGATGCAATCC
>SLMJ01000001.1 GCA_007133615.1 Thermomicrobiaceae bacterium
TACAACATCACCAACGGCATCGGTGCCGGGTTCCTGGTCTATTCGCTCGTCAAGATCTTCCGCGGCAAGGCGATGGACGTGCATCCAGTCATGCACCTGATCAGCCTGCTGTTCCTGATCTACTTCCTGCGCACGTTCCTGGGTGTTGATCTCTGATCGCCTCGGACCGATATAATGGGTTGCACGGTCGCGATACGTGATTGTGTAACCCATGACAGCTCGACCCCCTCAACAATCGAGATTCAACCCGCTGGCTGGAAAGACCATCTCGCCGCGTACGATGGTAATCCTTCTGGTAGGCGGAATTCTGGTGACGACGTTCATCGCGATTGTCTTCACGAACGTGGCTGGTTCGTCCAACGATGACGAGGAACCGGTATCCGAACTCATGGAGCGGACCGGTTGCCTTGACATGGATCTGCGTCCGGCCGAGGGTGACCCGCCCGTATCGCTCTTCGATGTCGAAGCGGACGTCCGGGCCCAGATCGATCGTCCGGAAGAGATCGACGATGTGACGACGGACGACGATGATGCCTTTGTGCCTGGTGATTTGGTCTGGGCGGACTATGGAGAACTGGTTCCCAGGAATGGCGACCAGGTCCAGCGCGGTGAGGCCTGGGTGCTTGTCTTCGAAGATGAGCGCCACGAATCCTGGTGGGATCGCCTGGCAAACCGCCGCATCGATGCCCGCTTCTCCGTCGTCTACCGGCCGGAGTCCGGCCAGGTCGTCGCGGCATGCAGTGGTGAAGTGTAAGCGCCTTGCCCTCACCCCCGGCCCCTCTCCCAACCCTGGGAGAGGGGAGAAAGCCAATGGACGGTTCGAGTGATCTTTCATTCTGAGCGCTAGCGAAGAATCTTGGTTTGGCCGACAGAGATCGAGTCGGAGCCCAGATCACTCACTTCGTTCAGGATGACAGTCGACGGGTGCGAGGTGACATCCATAGAGCGCAATGCGGCAATTACACTGATCTTGAACAGACGTTCGCTTTGTCGCACCTGACTGGTCTGCGTCCGTCTGCCTGCTATCATGGGTCGATGCTTCCGAACGCTATGCGATTAGTGAGTAATTAGGGAAGGGACTGGAATCGTGGCGGAGCTGACAAAGATCGTGGCGACCGTTGAACTCGACCAGCAACATATCGACCGGCTGAAGCAGGAGTTTCCGGATCTGGAGATCGTGGTCTGTCCGGACCACTCAGAGCTTGGCGACCATCTCGAGGGCTGCCAGGGTGTGATCGGCCGGGGACTTAATGCCGAACTGCTCGAGCGCTATCCGGACGTCCGCTGGGCGCATTCACCGGGTGCGGGCGTGGATGCGTTCCTCTTTCCGGAGATGATCGAGCGTGAGGACATTATCGTAACCAACAACAGCGGTGTTCACGCATCAACGATCGCTGAACATCTGCTGGGGATGATGCTTTCGTTCGCTCGCGGCTTTCCGGAGATCGTGCAGAACCAGCAGAAGCATCTCTGGCAGCGGCCGTCGACACCGGTCGTCGAACTCGGTTACCAGAAGCTCGCCGTCGTCGGACTGGGCGACATCGGCCACGCCCTGGCGGTCCGGGCGAAGTCTCTGGGGATGCAGGTCGTCGGTTCGCGACGCCGGAGCCAGGAACCGATGGAGGGTGTTGATCAGCTCTATCATCCAGATCAGCTCCACGAGATGATCTCGGATGCCGATCACGTGGCGATCACCCTGCCCTCGACCCCACGGACGCGGCACCTGTTCGGGACGCCGGAGTTTGAGGTGATGAAGGATGCGGCGGTTATCTACAACATCGGTCGGGGCGACATCATCAAGCAGGACGAGCTGATCGATGCGCTCAACAATGGTCTGATCGCCGGCGCCGGGCTGGACGTCACCACGCCGGAACCGCTGAACGAGGACTCACCGCTCTGGGACACGCCGGGCGTTTTCATCACCCCGCATTTCTCGGGCTCAACGCCGCACTACTGGGATAATGGCATCGAAATCCTGGTTAAGGTGATCCGGAATATCCGCAACGACGAGCCGGTATTCAATCTGGTTGACAAGCGCGAGGGGTATTAGGCAGCCCGCTGGAGCAAATGTAGGGTCCCACGCCCCTGTGGGACCGTCGTTCCTGCCAGCACAGGGTCGACAGGGGCGTCGACCCCTACGAATACGATCGGCTAGTTGAGACTCACCGCATACCAGACATCACTCAAGGTCTGGTCTCCGACGGTGGTCCAGGTGTCCTCAATGAGCTCGAAGCCGTGGCGTTCGTAGAAGCGGCGACCGGCGTGGTTATCGCCGAACGCGTTGACCAGAACTTCGCTGGCGCCTCGCCGTTTCAGCTCGTCGAAGGTCAACTCCATGAGCCGCCGACCGATGCCGGATCCCCGGGTTTCGGCATCAACATATAGCCGGGTGATTTCGTAGCGGCCGTCCGGGAGTTTCTCAGTGTTGATGAAGCCGACGACTTGGCTGTTCTGTTCCGCCATCAGATTGATCGCGTCAGGATCCGCGACGACCTCTCGGAGTCGATCCAGAGACCAGAAATCGCCGTTGAGGTATTTTCTGCGATTATGCTCGTGGACGAAGTCAGAGTAGGTGGTTTCCCAACCCTGAACCCCGAGTTCCTTCATGCGTTCAACATCGTCGAGACAAGCCGTGCGGTACGTTGCGGAACTGCTCTGAGTCACTCCCATCACCTTTCTCGTCATCGTCTTTCAGGAGTCAACGTCTTTCCCGCTCGATTCGGCGAGTTCACGCAGGAGGCGCTGCTGATCATCGAGAAACCGGCCGAGTTCGTGGTGCAGCAGATGCTGGAGGCGGTCATGACTGAAACGGACCTGAAACTCCTCTGCCTCACGGTCGATCCAGACGAGGTCGAACGCGGGCGACTGAATAAGCAGGCGTCGATCGTAGCGCTCGAGAAACTCGTTGAGCGACATTGTGGCTCGTGCCGAAAGGTCGCGGAGCATTCGGCGTTGTCGTCCGGTATCAGCGCGCACTTCGAACGGTTCGCCCGGGGCAATCGAGCTCCAGCAAGACTGAAGAACGCGCAGAAGAGCGTAGCGCCGCCGACTTGCGTCCGATGTCGAGAGGTCCCCGGTGCGCATGATCCCGGCAAGCTCGCTGGAGATGGCATCGGGCTTCCACGGAAGTGATTCCAGGAGGACGATGTCCCATCCCGCCTCCGGTCCAGCAGAGTCATTCATGAGATGCAGGAGGCGGACGAACTCCTCAGTTGCGCGGTTGATGACCTGATGAGCGGCGATGGCTTCTCCCCGATACAGCCAGGCCGGCACCTGTCTCTCCAGCATGAACCGGATCGTGGCGGCAGAGTCCAGCGCCCGTTCGGCGAGTTCCTCTGAGGAGGGGCGCTTGGCATCCAGCAATTCGGCGAGCAGCCCTTCAGGATCATAGAGAATTCGCGCCCGCGAAGCGCTCCATTGCTCGGTTGTACTCCACTCTCGCCGTTGTTCCTGCTCATAATCGAGATAGGAGACGTCGAGGCGCAGGTCATGATAACGAGACTCGCCCTCCGGGAGTGGCGCTTCCCCGAAGTACCAGGTACGGAGTGACTGCTGACGGAGGTATACGAAGAGATCGATATCGCTGTAGCGATCGGCATCTCCCAGTGTCAGACCGCCCGAGAGGAGGACTCCGACGACGCCCTCCATGATGGCGAATCTGCGGGCAAGTTGTTCAGCCTGTTCCCGATACTGCTCGGAGAAATCCGGTCCGCTCGATGCCCATCGCCCGGGACTCATCCACGCTGCCTTCCACTTCCACCCGTCTCGCAGCGTCCATTCTAAGACATGAGGCTATCAGGCTCAGGGCTCGCGTGGCTCTTCTTCCGGTTGGAAGTTTCGTTCCGGACGCAGGTGCTCGTCGGTTGCGGGCTCGATATGAACGGTCACATCAGCCGGCTCGCCAACCTCTTTCTCGACTCGCGCAGCCACGTTGCTGGAAATCTCGTGCGCGTCGTCGACGGCCATGTTCTTATCGACCTGAATGTGCATGTCGACCCAGGTCATGCCGTCTCCACCTCGCGTACGGATGTTGTGGACGCCCTCAACACCATCGACGCTCCGAGCCACACGGCCAATGTCCTCTGCCGAGTGCACCGCAACGTCGGACAGTGTCAGTGCCGCGTCGCGGATGATCTGCCAGGCGGCCCAGGCAATTGCTCCGGCGATGACGATCGCAAGAATCAGATCCGCGGCCGGGTAGCCGAGTTGAATCAGCACCAGACCGATGATTACAGATACCGATATGAGCACGTCGCTCGCGGTGTGGCGGGCATCGGCCATCAGGATCGAGCTGTTGAGTCGTTTCCCGGCTCTGCGCTCGTAGATCGTGACGCCCAGACTGATTACCAGTGCACTGAACATCACGACGAAGGCGATTGGCCCGATCTCCGGCGCATCGCCGGTCTGCCAGCGGTTCCATGCTCCCTGCAGGATCTGCTGGAGCGCGAGCAGCAGAAAGAGCGCGATGCCGAGCGAGGTCAGGGTTTCGAATCGTCGATGACCATACGGGTGGTTCGGATCCGGTGGCCGGGATGCCGCTGCAATCCCGACGAGCCCAACGAGGTTCGAAGCGCCGTCCATCAGCGAGTGGATACCGTCTGCGGTGATACTCAGGCTGTTCGATGTCAGACCGACGACAATCTTTCCGACAGCCACGAGGAAGTTCAATCCCAGCACGGCGAGGAGAACACGCTTGATCTCCCTCGTTCGGGATTGCCTTCCGGTGAGGTGGTCGTGGTAGCGGTCATTCTCTGTCATGCGCGCTCGTTCTTCGTCCGGTTCCATGCTGTTGATCGAGTGTGGGTTCCCCGTGGAGTCGCAAGAGGTCCGCGGTGAACTGTAGCCAATCGCAAACCACTTAGTCACGGGGCAATTGCAGCGTTTGTCACCGGTGAATCTGAGGATTCAGCGTTGCCGGCATTGCAGGGTCAGTTAACCTTATTTACGGCAGGGTCCGGATGAAACGGTCAGGGACAAGCACATGATTGGCAAGGAAGTCGTCGAAGAAGCGTCGACCAGGGCAGAGCGGTTCGTTGCGGCGATCCGGCGACGCGTTTATCCGCTCGATGTTGTGATTCGCGCCGGCAAGCAGTTCATGAGCGACGACGCGATGACCTATGCGGCGGCAACGTCGTACTATGTTCTCTTCTCTCTGTTTCCAACCATGATTTTCGTCGTGACCGTCTTCGGTTTTGTGGTCCGCGATCCGGAGTTGCAGGATCAGGTGGTCGAGAGCATCGTGAACGTCGTTCCTGCCGGGTTCGACGTCCGGAGCGAGATCCACGAGGTGATCTCCAGCGTCTCGCGAGCAAGCTCGCCGATTCTGTTGATTGCGGGTCTGCTCGGGACTGCCTGGACCGCGAGCAACATGTTCGCGGCGTTACGGCGGGGGTTAAATCTCTCGTTCAACATCGTTCAGACGCGAAACTTCATCGTCGGACGGGTGATGGACATGTTGAACCTGCCGATGGTCATGCTGCTGGCGCTGGTTTCCGTCTCGGCAACTGCGACTGTTCGAATCCTGGAGCGGCAATTCACCGAGTGGTTTCATGAAACCGAGCTTTCATCATGGGTCTGGAGCTTCGGATACTTCCTGATCCCATATTTCATATCCTTTATTGCGTTTCTGATGCTGTATCGGGTGCTTCCGAATGCACGCTACCCGTTTCGGTATCTGGCAGTCGGAGCGGCCTTCACCGCGGTTGGCTTTGAGCTGGTAAAAGGTGGATTCAGCATGTACGTGACGAACTTCGGAAACTATCAGGAGGTGTATGGTGCGCTCGGAGGAGTAGTTGCGTTCCTCTTCTTCGTATTCATCCAGTCGAATGTGGTGATCTTCGGCGGCGCGATTGCCGCCCAGATCATCGAGGACTATCACGTACTACCGGAAGAAATTGATGAGGGGATTGCGGAGGGGCCGGATGAGAAGGAACTCGAAGATCCCCCACGAAAATCAGGTACAGATTAGTCCCTGTCGCCGCTCCTACATCACCCGCCGCTGGGCGATGCTGGCGAAGTCGTAGTTTCGCCAGACCGGGATCCCACAGTAGCGCTGACCTTCCGGGCAGAACGGTTTCGATCCGGCGTGGTGCCGGACGACGCA
>SLMJ01000246.1 GCA_007133615.1 Thermomicrobiaceae bacterium
GATCGCTGGATATGCATACCTGCGAATGGTCCCACCCGGGGGAAAGGAAGGACCATCACCTCCATGGTGGCTACTGCGCGTGCTCTTGCATTTGCTTCCATCGACACGAAAGCTGATCCGGAACGCCCGGGAAGCCGAGCAGAACGATCTCGAGACGCAACTTATCGATCAATGGTGGAACACCTGGCGCCCGGAGTTCTTCGAGCGGATCGATGCGCGACAGGCTGTTGACCTCCAGTCGCTGGCCGATTCCGCCCTGATTAAGGAACTCCAGCGCCGTCGTGAGCTGCTCCGGGATGGAAACCGGATCCATTTCCGGCTCCTCGTTCCCTTCATGAAACCGGTTGCCGAACTCGCGATATTCTGTGAGGAAGAGCTCGGATGGGATTCCCCAAAGACAATGGATCTGCTCAGCGGGTTGTCGCCAATGTCGACCGAGCCTGCCCGCAAGCTTGCTGATCTCGCGGAAATGGCGCGCCAGCGGCCAGCCGTTCGAGAGATTCTGCTCGGCAGCAGCGTCTTCCGATTCGCCGAGATCCGGAACACCGATCCTGAGTTTGCCAAGGCGCTTGATGCACATCAGAAGCGATTCGGGATCCGCCTGCTTGGCGAGGACCTTATTGAGCCCACGCTCGGAGAGCACCCGGAAATCACGCTAGACCTCCTCCGAAGTCACCTCGATGGGTCATATGATCCGAATGCCATCGTTCGGGAACTCGCGCGAAGCCGGGAAGCACTGCTCGATGAAGCCCGGGGCAAGCTACATGATCGACCAGATGCCATGTCACGGTTCAACCGGCTCGTTCAGCGCGCTCAGCGCGCCTATCCGGTCCGGGAAGACAATAGCTTCCCTACGTATCAGGCACCGCTCGGACTGGTTCGCTACGCTTTGCTCGAGGTCGGACGACGAATGACCGAACGCGGTGCGCTTGCGGAAGCAGAAGACGTAATGTTCCTGGAGTTTGACGAGTTCCTTGAATTCTTCCGCACTGGCCGCGACGCGCAAGCTATCGTCCGTACTCGACGAGCAGAACGCGCCTGGACAATGGCCAATCCGGCGCCACCGTTGCTGGGGGAAGACCCGGGCCCGCCGCCAGACCTTCGTGCAATACCAGCCGAGGCACGAGCCATTATGAAGGTGCTTGTCTGGTCGATGGAGATCGAAATGGCTCCGCCACCGTCGCCCGAAGCCGGCTTCGGTGGACTCCCCGGATCTCCGGGCACGTATCGTGGTCCGGCTCGAATCGTTCACAGCGAGTTCGACTTCCACAAGATCCTGCCAGGCGATGTGCTGGTTTGCCCGATCACATCGCCGGTGTGGTCGGTTCTGTTCTCCAGCATCGGCGCCCTGGTGACAGACACCGGCGGTGTGCTCTCACATTCAGCGATCGTTGCCCGGGAACACGGCATCCCTGCAGTTGTGGCGACTGGGACCGCGACGAGCACCCTGCGGGACGGTCAGATAGTAACCGTAGATGGAAACAGCGGGACGGTTGATCCGGGATAGTGCAGCGGTTGAACCGCTGACTCTCCCGGTAGGTCTCAAAGCCTTGAGGCTAATCCAGCACGAAGAGCTTGTACGCCTCGGCCAACTCCATCTCCCAGGAACTTGACTTGCCTCGGCGTCTGGCCTCCGCAGCGATATCCCGCCCCCACGTGCGCAACAGATCGGTCGGATCAAAATCCGCCACCTGGCTCACATGAGCATTGAGCGCCGCCAGCTTCTTCTCGAACACGCTGGTCGTATCGATGAACACATCCGGCTCCGGCGAACCGATCATGAAGACGTACTTCACCTTGTGCGGCTCGTAGCCCTCCTGAAGAAGCTGTGGGAATGTCAGGTGATCCCGGGCCGCCGGGAAGATCGCTGCCAGCGCCGCTTCGCCCATCGCGAGATGATCCGGATGCTGGATGTAATCCCGGCTTTCGTACCGCTTCGTTGGATCCTGACAGATAACCGCCTCTGGCTTGTACTTCCGGATCTGCCTGGTGATTGCCAGGCGGAGATCGAGATCGGGCACGAGCATCGCATCCTCGTAGCGCAGGAACTCGACATGCTTGACGCCGAGAACCTCCGCGGCGTTCCGCTGCTCCTGCTCGCGCATTTCGATCAACTCGCTGGTTGGAATATCTGGATCGCTGGTGCCCTTATCACCACTGGTGCCCGCGAGATAGGTAATCTCGCACCCCTGCTCCGCCCAGACTGCCGCAGTCCCGGCCGAGACGAACTCGGCATCATCCGGGTGGGCGAAAATCACCATGGCACTCTTCGGCACCGGGACCTGATGTTCCTGATCACTCATCCATTCCTCCGTGGTGGTGTAATTGCATAAGAACCGGTTCGGATCGTCTGTTTAACCCGAACCGGGACAGGTTGTGAGAATACATCATTAAGGCGCAAGAACGGACGGTTGTCATCAACGGAAGTCATTGCGTAGGCTGAATTCAGGCTTCAGAACGACGCGTCAACAGGTGTGAGGACAGGCAGTGGTCGATTCCGATCTGAGCGACATTTTTCACCAGGGCCAGCGACAGGCTCCAACACTGGATGACTCCCTGCCGCAACCCCGGCCCGAGCCATCGCAAATGCTCGATCCCCGAGC
Organism: Thermomicrobiaceae bacterium; assembly: GCA_007133615.1. Taxonomy (GTDB): domain Bacteria; phylum Chloroflexota; class Chloroflexia; order Thermomicrobiales; family Thermomicrobiaceae; genus SLMJ01. The sequence goes on from SLMJ01000246.1 coordinate 2,604, forward strand.
CCTCCGGGTCTGGCGTATCAACGCCGCAATCGGGACACTCTTCATCTGGATCCCGGCCGGAATCGCTGTTACGGTCACCTATCTCGCCGACTGGCTCTGGCCATGGATGCTGCTGATCCTGATTTTCCCGTTCCTGATCACGATCCTGCAGGTCTTCATCATCCCGCCCCTGGAGTGGAGACGCTGGCGCTACGAGGTAAGCGAGCGGGAAGTCGACATGCAGCGAGGTGTGTTCGTCACTACCCGCACGCTGGTGCCGATGTCTCGCGTTCAGCACGTGGATACCCAGCAGGGACCGATTCTGCGCTACTACGGGCTGTCTGCAGTGACCATCACCACCGCCGGTGGCGGGCACGAGATCCCGGGGCTGTCTGAAGAGGTAGCCTCGGAAGTGCGAGACCGAATCGCCGCGCTGGCCGGAGTCGCCGACGATGTCTGAGCCGCAGCGCCTCCATCCGGCTGCCATCCTTATCATGGCGCTGAGAGTCAGCCGGCAACTCGTGCTTCCCTTGATGGCACCGTTCGTCTTCAGCCTGCTCAGTCAGGGACTGGATGCGATCAGCCCGGTGATGCTCTTTCTGCTCATCGGTGCCGTAACGTTGCTGATCCTGCTCAGTGCCGGATGGGGATTCCTCTACTGGCAGCGGTACACGTTCCAGGTCGTTGATAACGAGCTCCACCTCCGCCAGGGCATCATCTTCCGAAAACAGCGGACGATCCCGCGAGAGCGCATTCAGGCGATCGATTTCGTCGAGGGCGTCATGCACCGGATATTCGGGCTGGTCGCCGTGCGGGTTCAGACCGCCGGTGGAAATGAGCCCGGCTTCTCGCTCATTGGAATTTCGCGCTCGAACGCTGAAGCGCTGCGGGATGAACTCTCGCTGCGCCCATCTCAGGTCCGCGAAGTCGAAGGCGCTGGACTTGCCGCCTCGGATGACCTGGATGGAACGGAAACAGCAACTCAGGCCGAAACGGCGGCAGAATCCGGATTACTCCGGAAGCTGACCCCACAGCAACTGCTGGTTGCAGCCGCAACCTCGGGCGGGATCGGAATCGCGCTGCCGATTATCGCCTCCGGCATGTCACTGGTGAACAACGCCATGCCCAACAATGATCTGTTCGAGCTTGCAACCAGCGTCTTCGGCGGCGTCTCCTGGTGGTCAATCGCCCTGTTCATCCTGCTAGCGGCCTGGGTGCTCAGCTTCGTCGGGACGATTCTCGCTCACGCCGGCTTCACGATCCGGCGCTCAGATGACAATCTGCTGATCGAACGCGGCCTGATCGAGAAACGCCGGGCGACGGTGCCCCTGAATCGAATTCAGGCGATCCGGGTGATCGATGGCGTACTGCGTCAACCATTCGGCTACGCCATGATCAAGGTCGAGAGTGCCGGGTACGGCGAAGACGCCAGCGAGTCATCCGTCATCTTCCCGTTCCTTCCCCGGAGCGAAGTCGCTGCCTTTCTGAACGAAGCCGTGCCTGAATTCGCCTGGGATCCACCGGAGTTCTCACGACCACCCCGCCGGGCGATCCGCCGGTACATCACCCGAATGACGTTGGTCGGGCTGGCTCTCAGCGCAATCGTCATTGCCATCTTCTACCCGCTCGGCCTGTGGGCGCTGGCCAGTCTGCCGTTCTTTGCGGCGTTCGGCTATCTCTGCTACCGCGACGCTGGCTGGGCAATCAGCGATGGCACCATGGTCATGCGGTATCGAACGCTGGCTCGCTCGACGGCGATCATCCCGAAACGACGGATCCAGTCCAGCGACGTCACCCAGAACATCCTGCAGCGTCGTGGTAGCCTCGGTAACATCAACGCGACCGTGGCATCCGGTGTGTCCGGAGCAACCTTCTCGATCATGCATCTGGACAAGGGCGTGGCCGATCAACTCTTCGCATGGACCGGACGAGGTCGCACTCGCCTTGATCGATCACATCTCCCGAGGCAGCTCCGGCCTCAACCGCAGCGGGATTTCTGGGAGAGCACCGACTTCACCAGCCCGGCGAGTGATTCAGGATGGCCGAAATGAACGTTCGTGTCGTATCTGCTCTGGTTCTCGCGCTCCTGGTTGCCGCCTGCGGGCCACTCGGTGATAACGACGAGGACGAGGTCGCCCGGGATATCGAGCTTGGCGAAGAGCTCTACTTCCAGCACTGCGAGACCTGTCACGGCGGCGAGACCGGCGGGCACATCGAGGACGTTCCGCCTCCGCACAACGAGCACGGCCACACCTGGCACCATGGCGATTGTCAGAACCTTGAGATGGTCATGGACGGCACCAGCGAGGTTCACGAGCAGATGCTCATCGACCAGGGAATCCCCGAGGAAGATGCCGTTATGCCGGCATTTGAGGGTACACTTTCCGAAGACGAAGCCATGGCAATCCTCAACTTCATCAAGACCTGGTGGACGGAAGAACAGCGGGAACATCAGGAACGTATAACGGACGACCTCTGCTAGGCGTCTGGATTACACGCTGGGCAGGTGCGTGTGTCCGATAACCGGGAACGCTGTTCGACATCGCCTCTGGACGACAGGAACCGGTATGCAGGCATTCGGTGAATCGATCAGATCGGCGCTGAGCCGTATCTCCTACATGATCTCCATCGACAGCCGGACGCTGGCGCTGTTCCGGATTGCGATGGGCCTGCTGATTCTCGGCGATCTCGGTGCCCGATCCAGCACATTCACCATGTTCTACACCGAGGACGGCGTCTCCCCGCAGTCACTGGCCGAAGCCCGCACGGTCGAAAACGCGTTTTCGTTCTTCTACTTCACCACCAGCACACCGATCATCGCCGCCCTCTTCGTTCTGCATGGACTGATCGCAATCCAGCTCATCGTCGGCTACAAAACACGCATCGCAACGATCCTCTCGTTCCTCTTCGTCATCTCGCTGGATAACCACAACCCGCTGGTCACCAGTCACGCGGATTCGCTCTTCCGTCTGCTCTTCTTCTGGGCGATGTTCGTACCACTCGGTGAGCGCTGGTCGATCGATGCGATTCATCGCGGAACGCCGGGCCGCAAGATCATCACGAACCTGGCAACCGCCGCGCTACTGTTTCAGATGCTCTACATGTACGTCGTCAACGGCGCGCTCAAGACGCAGAGCGAAACCTGGACCACTGGTACCGCCACGCCGATCGTCTTCGGGCTGGACGACATGACGTATTTTCTGGCGGTCTACCTGCGCGATTTCCCGACCCTGCTGGGTTATGGCGGCTACCTCTGGTTCGGGATGCTGCTCTTTTCCCCGCTGTTGATGATCCTGCCAGGCCTGCCCCGGACGATCTTTGCTCTCATGTTCGCGACCGTGCACTTCTCGTTTGCGCTAACGGTCCGGATCGGTGCATTTGGCTGGGTCGGCATGGCCGGGGTCTTTCTGTTTCTCCCTTCCTGGTTCTGGGATACGCTCGGCAAGCTCGCCGGACGTGGTGGCTTGTTCGGGAGCATCGTCGAGCGGGGCAATGCGGGGTTGATGCGGTTCGGCA
>SLMJ01000049.1 GCA_007133615.1 Thermomicrobiaceae bacterium
CGAGCGATTCGACGGCTACTGGTACCCGTTTCGGCATGGTTTCGGGAAAACGCTGGCCCGACTCTATCGCCAGCGACCGGTCGAACCAGCTGATTTCGACCGCTGGCGTCGGGCGCTGAATGACTATACCGGTCGCACGTTGATTCTCTGGGGAGCGAACGATCCGGCGTTCCGGTTAGACGAAATGCGGGATATTCTGTCGCTTCGTCCAGACGCCGAAACGATGATGTTTCCGGGTGCCAGCCATTTTCTGCCTGAAGATGCGCCAAAATCGATGGGCCGGAGGATCCGGGCGTTTCTGAGTGGGATCCCGGTTACTCCAGCAGATCATTGATAGCAGCAGTTGACTTCAGACCGTGCCCGGTGATGTGCGCCACGATCAGTTCGTCCGGGTCGACTTCGTTACGGCTGAGCGCGATGCGGAACGCGGCGACGCCCAGCGCGCCCGTCGGTTCGCAGTAGATCCCGCCCGCCCAGAGCTGTTTCAGGGTGCTGATCAGCAACTCTTCGTCAACGGCGATTGCGCCGGCAGCGGGATGTTCCAGAACCCGGGCAATCTGCCGGGCTCGCGGTGGTTCGGCGATCTTTGTCCCTTCTGCAATCGTTGGGCCGGCTTCCATCCGGCGGATTGGCGCCTGCTCTTTCCAGGCACGGACAATTGGAGCACAAGCCTCGGGCTGAGCCGCGATGATTCCAGGCAACCGGGATCCCGTGGCCGAGAACCCGCGCCAGGCGCCAACAAACGAGGATCCACCACCAGCCGGGGCGAAGACCCGATCCGGGTTGCGACCGCCGAGTTGTTCGTGGACCTCGAAAGCCCAGGTCTTCACGCCCTCAACGAACACCGGGTGCCAGTTGTGACTGGCGTAGCTCGCTGACTGATCCTCATCGGCGGCTGTCTGCGCAGCGGTTGCGACGTCGTCCCGACTTCCCTCAATCGGGATTACGGTCGCCCCACTTGCCCGTGCCTGTACCAGTTTGCCGGGAGACGCCGTCGCTGGAACGAATACGGTGCATTCCAGTCCTGTCGCGGCTGCGTACGCAGCCATCGATGCGGCGGCATTACCCGATGAGTCGACGATAATCCGGCGAACACCGATTTCCTTCAGGTACTGGCAGAGAACTGCTGCCCCGCGATCCTTGAAAGAGCCCGTCGGCAATTGACTGTCAACCTTGAGGTGGATTCTGACATTATCGATCTCGAAGGGCACCAGCGGGGTATCGCCTTCTCCGAGAATAGAACCGGTATCCGGGCCCTGAACCGGCAGGAGTAACCGGTAGCGCCACAGTCCAGGCCGCGATTGATCGACCGATTCCAGAAGTTCCGGAAGACCTTCGATCAGAAGTTCGCCGCCACAATTCGGGCAGCGCCAGAGGATTTGTGCCGAGTCGCCGGTGAAGTCGCAGGTTGCGCATCGAAAGTGCCAGGTCATAGATCAGGTTCCCATCTCATCGAACCGGTCGACGACCATTTGACCGATCACCAGGGATGACGTTGCCGCGGGTGACGGCGCGTTACGGACGTGAAGAATGCCCGCGGATTCGCTGAACACGAAGTCGTCAACCAGCTGTCCGTCATCACTGAGGGCTTGTGCCCGCACTCCTGACGGCCCTGGGACCAGGTCTTCCATGCGGAGTTCCGGAACGTATCGCTGCAGCGAGGCGAGGAATCGCTTCTTGCTCAGATCGCGGAGCATCTCCTCTGCGCCGGTTCGCCAGTTCGTCCGCGCGAACTTGAGGAAGCCGCCGAACGTTCCCATCTCTCGCAGGTCCTTGAAGTTGAGATCGCGAAAGCGGTATCCGTCCCGGGCGAAGGCGAGGACTGCGTTCGGTCCCAGCCAGATGTCGCCGTCAATTCGTGGCGTCAGATGCACCCCGAGAAAGGGAAAGCGGGGATCAGGCACCGGGTAGATGTTGCTCCGCACAAGGTGTCGCCGATCGTGCCGCAGAACATAGTAGTCGCCCCGGAACGGGACGATCCGCGGCTCGCGGGGCGCTCCGGACAGTTGCGCGACGCGGTCCGCCCAGAGCCCGCCACAGGTAACGACTCGCTTCGCCTGAATGTAGCCGCCGGTTGTCTCCAGAATCGTGCCTTCCGCGCGCTTGTGCAGGGCAAGGACTTCATGCCCGGTCAGTATCACTCCTGAACTCTTTCGCACATCTTCTGCGTAGGCTCGCGCGACCTGACGATAGTCAACGATACCCGTATTGGGAGAGAGCAGCGCTTTGATGCCAGTCGCATGCGGCTCGATCTCTTTTAGTTCATCGGCATCGATAATCCGCAGGCCCGGGCACCCGTTGGCCTGGCCGCGTTCGAGGAGATTGTGGAGCCGGGGGAGCTCGTCGTCTTCGGTTGCGATGATGACCTTGCCACATCGTTCGTATGGGATTTCCCGCTCATCGCAGAACTGCATCATCTGCGCGGCTCCGGTCACGCATGCCTTAGCTTTGAATGAGCCCGGCTTGTAGTAGATACCAGAGTGAATCACCCCGCTGTTGTGGCCTGTCTGGTGCTGAGCGATGTCGTCTTCTTTATCAACCACCGCGAGTTTGAGGTGCGGATGACGGCGAAGGATTTCACGGGCCACTGCAAGCCCGACGATTCCAGCACCGACCACGACGACATCGCCGCTCCATTCGATGTCGAATTGACGATCTGTATTCTGCGAATTACTCACAAACCATTCCCACTTCGTTGTATGAATCGGCGTCGAGTGTTTCTCCTAGAGACTAGCATAGCTGCGGGGATGTTCGAGTGGTTTCAATGGAGTAATCCAGGGGATAGACCAGCCGTCACGCGCGGAGACTTCAAAGCAGGCCGCGAGCATTGGATTCGCAAGCCGTTTAGTGACTCTGCTGAAGATCAATACTGTCAGGTCCGCAACTTAGCGGCTGTACCGTCGCTCGACGCGGGAACGGGTTGACGCCCTGCTGTGAGGTCGGTCAGTATGATCGCGAGTGGAGCGGAACACATGCACGAATCAATCAGCACGAATCATCACACCGTCGTCATCGGCGCCGGGATCATCGGTCTGTCGGTCGCGGTTGAGCTTATCTGGCGCGGAGCCCGTGTCACGGTGGTCGACCCACGGGAACCCGGGAGCGCTGCATCGGACGGCAACACCGGTTGGGTTGTACCGGCACTGTCTGCCCCGGTTCCAACGCCAGGTTTGCCGACGCAAGTTGCGCGCTGGATGCTGGAGCATGATTCTCCCTTCAGGCTCGATCTCAGTCATGTTCGGGGCAACGCACGATGGCTGCGTCAGTTCTGGGGCCACTGTAATCCGCTCAGCCATCGACAGGGCTTGCTCGCGCTCGGGCGATTGAACGCGGAATCGTACTCGGGATTCAGCCGGTGGCTGGAGAACGGACTGACGTTCGAATGGCGCCAACCGGGGGTTACGTTTGTTTCGCGTGACGCTGCAGCGATCGAACACGTCGCCGACGAGCTGAAATCGCTGGAACACTGGGGATATGAACAACCGCAGTGGCTCCTTGACGATGCGCTTCGACGTCTCCATCCGGAACTTTCTGCCGACGTTGCGGCCGGAGTTCGGGCCCGTCGCGAACAGGTGGTTCGTCCGGAATCGGTGATTGCGGCCCTTCGCGCGATCGTTGACGACGCCGGGCGGGTTATTCGAGGATCGGTCCAGGACGTTCAACACGCCGGAGGCCGGATTGTCCAGGTGGAGACGGATTCCGGCGAGTGCATTGCTGCAGACGCAGTCGTGATTGCCGCCGGGGCGTGGAGCGCTAAGGTTGGCAAGTGCCTCGGTACTCACCTCCCCGTGCTTGCCGGAAAGGGCTATAGCATCACCGTCGAGAATCCTGAATTGCAACTTGCGGGACCGCTCTACCTTGCAGATGCGAAAATCGCGTGCACGCCGTTTGACGGGGCGAACCGGTTTGCCGGCATGATGGAGTTGACCGGGCCGGACGACTCGATCAACCCGGCGCGGCTTGCCACGATGGCGAATCACCTCGATCAGGCGTTGCCAGGCTGGGAGCTTGGTTCACGTCGCATTGCCTGGTCCGGACTCCGGCCTATGACGCCGGACGGGTTGCCAATTATCGGGAAGGTTCCGACGTTCGAAAACGTTTATGCTGCCACGGGGCACGGGATGCTCGGCGTCACAATGGCGCCAGTCACCGGCGCGATCATCGCCGAACTGATCGTCAACGGCGAGAGTTCGCACGATATCAGTGCGTTCGAGGCCGGACGGTTCTGAATACTGGACCGGATCATGCAACATCACCGGTCTATTGGGGGTGGGGCAGCGTGAGCACGACCAGATGGACACCGCGAAGGGAGAATTAATGCTGACACTTGGCTACAAGGCTTCGGCAGAGCAGTTTGCACCGCGCGAAATGCTCGACTTCGGGATCGCCGCGGAAAAACACGGGTTTGACTCGGTGGTCGTTAGCGACCACTTCCAGCCGTGGCGACATACTGGCGGGCACTCGCCGTTCTCGTTTGCCTGGGTAGCGGCACTTGGTGAACGAACCTCAACGGTCAAGCTGGGCACGAGCGTTGTGACGCCGACGTTCCGGTACCATCCGTCAATTGTGGCCCAGGCTATGGGGACGATCGGCTGCCTGAATCCCGGTCGCGTTTTTCTTGGCGTTGGAACAGGCGAATCACTGAACGAAGTTCCGGCGATCGGCATTGACTGGCCACCATTCAAGGAGCGGTTTGGTCGCCTCAAGGAGAGCATCGAACTGATGCGGAAGCTCTGGACTGAAGAGCGCGTCACGTACGAGGGCGAGTACTTCAAGACGATCCAGGCAACCGTCTATGATCGCCCCGACGAGCAGATTCCGATCTACGTGGCAGGTGGTGGTCCCACTGCGTCGCGTCTTGCCGGTCGTGTTGCCGATGGCTTCATTTGCACCAGCGGCAAGGACCCGGCACTCTACAGCGAGAAGCTGCTACCGAGTGTTCAGGAAGGCGCCGACAAGGCTGGCCGGAACTACGATGACGTCGAGAAGATGATCGAGATGAAGGTCTCGTTCGATACCGACATTGATCGCGCCATGGAAGACACTCGCTACTGGGGTGCGCTGGCGCTGTCTCCGGAAGAGAAGACCGGCGTCGAGGATCCCATGGAAATGGAGAAACTCGCCGACGCGCTCTCCGCCGAGCGTGCGGCCAGCCGATGGATTGTCTCGAACGACCCGGACGAGCACATCGAGAAGCTCAAGCCATATCTCGACCTCGGATTCCGGCATCTGGTATTCCACGCGCCTGGACCGGATCAGGAGCGTTTCATCAAGCTGTACGGTGAGCACGTATTGCCGAAGCTTCGCGATCTCGGCTATTAGACGTGTTTGCAGGGCGTGTCTTGCCGCATCAGTGTTGATGAAGTAGCATCCTGCCGACATCAGTACGACGTGCACCCGCTATTCTGCGGGTGCTTTCTGTGGGAAGGGATCGAATCTGGTGCGGTTGACGAGTATTCCCCGTGTAGACATTGCCCATTTGCCGACACCGCTGGAGCCAGCACCGAACCTGAGTGAGGAACTCGGCGGTCCGGAGATCTGGATCAAGCGTGACGATCTGACCGGTCTCGCGCTCGGCGGCAACAAGGCCCGAAAACTGGAGTTTCTGGTTGCAGATGCCATCCAGCAGGAAGCGACTGTGCTAATGACGGCGGGCGCCCCGCAGTCTAACCACTGTCGCCAGACGGCGGCCGCAGCACGGAAAGCTGGCATGAAATCCGTGCTGATCTTTGCGCCGTATTCCAAGCACTACGGTTCAACGGATCCTGATCAGGCTCCGCAGGGGAATTTGCTGCTGGACAAAATCATGGGCGCTCGAATCGAGTGGTACCACGGCGACTGGCAGGATCGACTCGCCTTTATGGACCAGATCGCTGCGGATCTTCGAGACAAGGGCGAACGACCGTACGTCATTCCTGGCGGTGGGTCGAATCCAGTTGGCGCGACCGCCTACGTAAACGCGGTCTACGAGACGATGAACCAGTTGCGCGAACTGTCGCTCAATGCAACGCACTGGTACACGACGAGCAGCACCTCCGGCGGCACGCATGCCGGGCTGTCACTCGGGGTGAAGCTCGCGCACGCACCGTTTACGGTCGTCGGCAGCGCGTGCGATCAGGACGCCACGAAGACGAAGTCGGTTGTGGTCCCGCTTGCGAATGCGACCGCCGAACACATCGGAACCGATGTCCGGATCAGCGACGAAGAGGTCATCGTCGACGACAACTACTACCTGCCCAGTTACGGGATCCCGAACGAAGGCTGCCTGGAGGCAATCGAGATTGCGGCGCGGACCGAAGGACTGTTGCTCGATCCGGTCTATACCGGGAAGACGATGTCGGCGCTGATCGACCATGTTCGAAAAGGCAAGCTGACAAGCAACGACACGGTTATCTTCCACCACACCGGTGGAACACCGGCGCTGTTCGCCCAGGCGGACGGAATTGCCGGATCGTTCAGCGAACCAGAGTAAGTCTGACGCGCTTCAATCAGTGGCCCGATCCTTGCGTGCCGAAATTGGTACGCAGGTCGGGCTGAACTTGACATCCGGCCTTGTCACAGCATGTCGCCAGTTTGCACGCGTTGCTGAGCATCCGTTAGTATTGGCGAATAGCGTCCGTTTCTACACGGACCATGCGAACCCCTTGAACCGGTGAAATCAGTTGGAACTGAGGTCCGGTTTGGCTTTTGTCGTGTCAGCGGCTGCTGGCATGATAACGGGTCACCAGTGACTTACGGGGTAATTCAGCGGGCTCTTGCCGCCTGAATCGGGTCGAGGAGTGCTTCGATGGTGGACGCTCCGCTCGCCCGAATGAGCGAAGAATCGCGATACAGCAAGTCCATCGTTGAGAAGGAGAAACTGATGTTCGCCTCAGGATCTGGATACTGCCCAGCGGTTTTCTGAGAAGATTCCGCGTCAGGTGCAAAGCAACGCATCGGCCACAGGGTTGCCCGGGTAGTTCGAGTGCCCCGGCACACCGGTCGAGACGGATCGCAGACACCACCGCGAGTCCGTCGCGACAAAACGGCACGGAAAACGCATAGCGAATCCCGCTCAGTACTCTCACGCCGGATATCCCCGGCACAGCACGAACATGATGGCGCTCTCGGAACCGGGGGCAACTGCCAGCGATGCAAAGTGAGACTGGCAGATCCGGCCGGGACAGGCGGAGACGCCTTCATGGCTTGAGGGCCTCACGCTGAAGACCTGAAAACGGTTGTGAAGATAATCACGAGTGAGCGCGGGATTCGATCTTTTGAGAGCAGGCGAGGAGGAGGAATCATGACGATGTGGAACAAGCTCAATGCGACTCGAGTAACTGAACTCAACGGGATGGCGATGTCGCGCAGGACGCTCTTGCGCCGTGCGGCCGTGGCAGGCCTGGCCACGCCGGCAATTGCCGGGCTTCTTGCGGCCTGTGGTGAGGACGACGATGTCGACGACACTGCAGATCTTGGCGATACCGACGACGCAGACGATGAAGAGATCGACGTCACCGATGATGCCGACGACGTCGCCGAGGAAGACGAGCCGGATGCCGATGAGCGCCGCGGTGGTACGCTGCGGATCGGGTTGAGTGGCTCCGCCGAGAATTTCGACCCTCACCACCAGACCCAGTTTGACTCCATCTGGGTCAACGGCATGATGTACAACCGTCTGGTCCGGATTGACCCGGACATGCAGCCGGTTCCCGACCTTGCACATTCATGGGAACAGGACGACGAAGCAACCGAGTGGACGTTCCAGCTCCATGAAGGCGTGATGTTCCATAACGGTCGTGAAATGACCGCGGAAGACGTCGTGGAATCATTCGAGCGACTAAAGGATCCGGATGAGGGAACTGCGTTCGCGCAGCAATTGGACATGATCGACAGCGTGGAAGCGACGTCCGATTACGAAGTTGTTTTCCACATGGACGGATCCTATGCAGATCTGCTCGCTGTTCTCGGATTCTATGCCTTCCGGATTATTCCGATCGAGGACGCCGAGAATCTCGCGACCGAACCGGTGGGTACCGGCCCATACAAGCTGCTGTCACACAGCCCGGACGAGCGGACGGTGCTCGAGCGGTTTGACGACTACTTCCTGTCTGACGAAGAGGGCTTTCTTGATGAAATTCACTACATCAAGATCGAGGAAGAGACCTCGCGTCTGACCGCACTGACGGATGGCACTGTCGATCTGGTCAACGAGGTTTCTCCGTCATCCCTGCCGATGATCGAGGGCAGCCCGGAACTCGAGATCGAAGAAATTGTGACCGGCAGCTACCACGTCTTCGCCATGCAGGCAGACGAAGAGCCCTTCACTGATGTCAACGTCCGGCGGGCGTTCAAACTTGTTGCCGAGCGCTCCGAGTTCGTCGAAACCGTTCTACAGGGCTATGGCGTGGAAGCGGCCGATCAGCCAATTCCGCCGAACGATCCAATGTACGGTGAGGTTGAGATTCCGGACCGGAACATCGAGGAAGCCCAGCAGTTGCTGGAAGAAGCTGGCTATGGAGACGGCCTGCAGATCGAGCTTCATACGACGGCTGGTCGCGTCGGACTGCACGAAGCTGGTCTGACGTTCCAGGAACATGCATCTCAGGCCGGAATCGAGGTAGAAGTCATCAACCACCCGGTCGATTCCTACTGGGCAGACGTCTGGATGCAGCGCCCGTTCCACATGAGCAACTGGGGACAGCGGCCGAACGCCGATCTGGCGTTCACCGTGGCCTACGTTGAGGGAGCGTCGTGGAATGAATCCAACTGGACGAACGAGGAGTTTGAGGAGTTGCTCAGCGAGGCACGCGGCATTCTGGACGACGACGAGCGGCGCGAAGTGTATCGCGAAGCCCAGCAGTTGCTTTCAGATGAAGGCGCCGTGATCATTCCGTATTTCATTTCGGTGATCGGCGCGTGGTCAAATCGGGTGCACGGCTTCGCGCTGAACCCAACTCGAATGGTCGAGCTCCACAAGGTGTGGATCGAAAACGGCATGTAGCCAGCGAGAGCCATCCGGCTCTGCTTCGGACCTCGTTTGCTGATTGTCAGCAGAGAGGACGGGAGATTCTGTGCTTCAGTTCATCGTTCGCCGACTCGCGTTTCTGGTATTTACCCTGCTGATCGTCTCGGTGGTGATTTTCTCCGTCACCGAGGTCCTGCCGGGTAATGCCGCGCGGTCAATCCTGGGGGCAGAAGCGACCGAGCAGAGCGTGGCTGCGCTCGAAGAACGTCTCGGGCTGGATCGACCAGCCTGGGAGCGCTACGTGGACTGGCTATTCGGCGCTGCACAAGGTGATTTTGGCGAGTCGCTCCGGATGAATGTTCCCGTTGGGCCGTTGATTCTGGAGCGACTCGGAAACTCACTGGCGCTTGCCGGGATGGCCTTGCTGATCTCGGTCCCGATTGCAATCACGCTCGGGGTTATCGCAGGTCTTCGCCAGGGAAAACCGGAAGATCATGCGATCTCCGTGGGGACACTTGCTGGTGTCTCGATGCCTGAGTTCGTTGTCGGTGTTGTGCTGATTCTGGTGTTCGCGTCGACACTGTCGATTCTGCCGGCCTCGAGTCTGATGGAGCCGGACCAGAATCCATTCAGCAATCCGGCTATTCTGGTACTGCCGGCGGTGACACTGCTCGCCGTCACGCTGGCCCATACAACCCGAATGACCCGGGCGAGCATGATCAGTGTCATGCAGACGGATTACGTTCGTACGGCACTCTTGAAGGGGCTGCCGTGGCGACGAGTGGTTCTGCGACACGCGCTGCCGAACGCTCTGTTGCCGACGATCACGATTATTGCGATTAACATCGGCTGGATGATCGGCGGGTTGATCGTTGTTGAGACCGTGTTCAGTTATCCCGGTCTCGGGCAATTAACGATTCGTGCGATCACGAATCGGGACGTTCCGCTGATGCAGGCGGTGGCGTTGCTCATCACGTTTATCTATGCGTTCGCCAATCTTATCGCGGACGTGCTCTACACGATCCTGAATCCGAGGATCCGGTACTAGGCACCAGGTCCCGTTCCGGAGCGGAAAACCCGCTTCGGTCGACACGGAGGAGACATGTTGTATCAGCAGCACAATCCGGAACGTCAACGGGCCCTGGGTGGCATCACCGTGCACCACTCGACGATCGCCGGGTCTCACGAGCATGGGCACGGTGGGCAGCCTCCGGGTGAGCCTGGGCCGGACGCAAACGCCTCGTATGACTACGGTGTTGACGACACCGAAACGCCGTCGGTCTTTCGGCAGATTATTCGAACTCCCGGGGTTGCGATTCCCGGAGCGATTCTGCTGATGTTCCTGCTGATCGCCGTGGTTGCGCCGCTCATTGCTCCGTATCCACCGACCGAGTTTCACTCGGGTCGATCTTATGAAGGACCGAGCGCGGACTTCCTTCTGGGTACCGATCAGTTCGGTCGCGACATCCTGAGCCGGGTCCTGGTCGGAACGCGAAGCATCTTCCTGGTCTCCTTCAGTGCGACGGCGTTTGGTGTGCTGCTCGGCACGCTGGTCGGGCTGACTGCCGGATACTACGGCGGGAAGACAGATGAAATCGTCATGCGCATCGCAGATGCTGTTATGAGTTTCCCGTCTCTGCTTCTGGCGCTCTTCGTTCTGACGATGTTCGGGCCGGCGGTTATCAATGTGATCATCGCAATCGGGATCGTCTTCATACCGCGCGTTGCCAGGATCATCCGAAGCGTCGCCCTGGACATCAGGACCAATCAGTTCATCCAGGCAGCCGAAGCCAGAGGAGAGCGCGGCGTGTACATCATCCTGCGGGAGATGCTGCCGAATGCCTGGCCGCCGATCATCGTTGAGAGCTCGATCCGGGTCAGTTACGCGATTCTGATTAGCGCGTCGCTCGGGTTCCTGGGGCTTGGTGTGCAGGAACCAACACCGGATTGGGGGCTGATGATCTCCCAGGGACGTAACGTGATCGCAGTTGCCCCGTGGAACGTGCTCGCACCGGCGGTGGCGATTTCAGCGCTCGTCATCTCAACGAACCTCTTTGCGGATGGGTTGAGCCGCATCCTGCTCGCCGGAGGGCGCGTGGAGGGAGCCAACGAATGAGCAATCCAGTTCTCAGCATCAAAGACCTCCACCTGTCATATGGTTCCGGACCGGCACGCGTTCGGGCAGTCCGTGGAGTGAGTTTTGACATTCAGCCCGGTGAAGTGCTGGGCGTGGTTGGTGAATCTGGTTGCGGGAAGAGCACCGTCGGCTTTGCGGCGATGGGTTACGTGGCGCCGGGCGGCCAGATTACGCATGGCGAAATCCTGTATCAGGGTCATAACATCGCGACCATGCGTTCTCGGGATTTGCAGCGGCTTCGGGGCAAAGAGATCGCGATGGTCTTTCAAAACCCGCTAACCTCACTCAACCCGTCGATGACTGTCGGCGAGCAAATCATCGAGGTACTGGAACACCACACCGGGATGAGGGAATCGGAAGCACGCCAGCGCGTAATTGACCTTTTCGAGAGTGTCTACCTGCCGTCTCCGGAAGAGACCATGCACCGATATCCGCACCAGCTTTCCGGCGGACAGCAGCAGCGAGTGGTGATCGCTATGGCGATGGCCTGCGATCCGGCACTGCTGATCATGGACGAGCCGACCACCGGACTCGACGTGACCACCGAAGCGACGATTCTCGACCTGATCGCCGAGCTGAAAGAGAAGACCAGTGCAGCGATCATGTACATCACCCACAACCTTGGTGTGATCGCAAGGGTCGCGGATCGTGTGGTTGTGATGTATTCCGGTGAGGTTGCCGAAGAAGCGCCGGTTGGCGAGATCTTCGCAACGCCTCGACATCCTTATACCACTGGACTGATGGGGGCGGTGCCGGACGTGTCTCGCGCGAATATCGCGTTGCGACCAATTCCCGGACAACTGCCGCGTCCTGGCAGCTATACCGGGGGGTGCCCATTCGCTCCACGGTGCAGCTATGCTCAGGATGTCTGCACCGAGAGCCACCCACCACTCGAAGAGGTCAATGACCGCCACTTCGCGCGGTGTTTCTTCTGGGACCAGGTTTCACTCAAACGCGAAGAGGTCGAGGTTGTGCCCGAAGCGCAAAAACCTCAGACTGATCCGGTTCTGAAAATCGATAACCTGAAAAAGTACTACGAGCAATCGCTCGGAATTCTTCCGTGGAGTTCGAAGAAGCGGGTCGTCAAGGCAGTTGATGGTGTTTCGTTCGAGATCGGCGAACAGGAGACGCTGGCGCTTGTCGGAGAGTCTGGCTGTGGCAAGACGACGCTGTCCTCTGCGATTGTGGGACTGACCGATGATGTCGATGGCGAGATGCTCCTGGACGGGAAGAAGCTCGAGCCGCGCGTCAAAAAGCGCCCAATGTCCCAGCGCCAGCAGCTGCAGATCGTCTTCCAGAATCCGGACTCATCCCTGAATCCGGCTCATACGATCTACGAGATTATCAGTCGCCCGCTCAAGCTGTTCCGTGGCGAGGAAGTGAAGGGTCGGGTGAAGGACGAGGTTGTCAGCATTCTGGAGAGCGTGAACCTGCACGAATCGTATCTCTGGCGGTATCCATCGCAGCTTTCGGGCGGTGAGAAGCAGCGCGTGGCGATCGCCCGGGCGCTGGCGGCGAACCCGAAGGTGATCATTTGCGATGAGCCGGTCTCTGCGCTGGACGTTTCGGTTCAGGCGACTGTCCTCAACCTGCTGAAGAAGCTGCAGGAAGAGGACGGCTACTCGTACCTGTTTATCTCGCATGACCTTAGTGTCGTCCGTTACCTCTCTAACCGGGTGATGGTCATGTATCTCGGGCATATTATGGAGATTGGCCCGACTAGCGAGGTGTTCCATCCGCCGTATCACCCGTACACCGAGGCGCTGACGTCGGCGATTCCGCTGCCGAACCCGCAGATCGAGCAGGCGCAGATCCGGCTCCAGGGCGCGGTTCCGAGTGCAGCAAACCCGCCGTCAGGATGTCCGTTTCAGACTCGCTGCCCCCGTAAGATCGGTTCCATCTGTGAGGAAGAGTTCCCACCGATGCAGGACGCCGGGGATGGTCACCAGATCCGGTGTCATATTCCACTGGACGAGCTGAAGGCCGTGGAACCGGTCATCCGGATGAAGAAGGGCGCCGCCCGGGATGTTGAAGAAGTCGCAGAGCATTCCGAACAGCCGGTGAGCGACTAGGTCAACTCCATGAGTTCCTCTCCGTGTTCCGTGCCCGAACGGCCAAGTCATTCGTGCTAAGATGCCGCGGTAGCTTGACACTCGGTAATCGGAGCACGGAGGAATGCTATGTCCACAACTCAGCTCATCAGTCCGGTCCCATCCGGGCTTCCGTCTTTCCTCGATTCCGAGCGCGCCAAGAATCTGAGTGAACTCGAAGCCGACGTCGCGATCATTGGCGTTCCATATGGGATCCCCTACGACCTCGCCGGGATGCGTTCGCCGTCTGCTCCGGCGCCCGGAGCGCTGCGGGCTGCGTCTCGCCGGTTCGTCAAATACTTGAGCCATTACGACTTCGATCTCGGCGGACCAGTCTTCGCCGGTCGAGACGTTCGCCTCGTCGATTGCGGTGACGTGTTCATGTATTCGGGCGATTTCGAAGGCAACAGCCAGCGAACGACCGAAGCAATCCGCCTGATTCGAAAATCCGGTGCGTTTCCGATCATTCTGGGAGGTGACCACGCCATACCGATTCCGGTCATGCGCGGGTACGACGACATCGGTTCGATGGCGGTCGTCCAGCTTGACGCCCACATCGACTGGCGGCACGAGGTCAACGGCATTACCGAAGGCTTGAGTAGCCCGATGCGCCGTGCATCCGAACTGGAATACATCGGCGACATGGCTCAGTTTGGCATTCGCGGCATCGGCAGCGCGCGTCAGGAGGAAGTGGACGCCGCGTTGGCATACGGCTCCCGGCTGATCACTGCTGAGGAGATTCACGAACACGGCGTCGCGAGTGTGCTGGACCGAATCCCGGACGCTGAGAACTACTACATCACCTTTGATGCTGACGGTCTGGATCCTTCGATAGCTCCGGGTGTTAATACTTCGGCTCCCGGTGGATTGACCTATTTCCAGGCTGCACGGCTGATCGAAGCGGTCATCAAACGAGGCCGACTGGTTGGTTATGATTTCGTGGAGGTTGCTCCGGATAACGATGTGGCCGGGATGACTGCAATGATCGGGGCCCGGCTTGCGCTCTTCACGATCGGTACGCTTTCGCACAACGGTCAGATTGGTCGAGCCAGATAGAAGCTGGATGAGCATGGAGTGAGAACGATTCTGGATACGGATTTCCCATCGGCAATAGAAATGATCAGTGGGCTTCGTTCCGGACGATGGTCGTCCCTGGAACTGGTTCGTGATCTCGTGAGCCGGATTCACCAACACAATCCCCGGCTGAATGCTATTGTCATTGATCGGCTCGATCAGGCCGAAGTTGAGGCGGCCCGGGCGGATAAACGGAGGGCCGAAGGCAATGACGCTCCATTACTCGGGCTCCCGATGACGATCAAGGAGAGTATCGATGTCGCTGGACTTCCCGCTACCAGCGGGATGCCCGAATTTGCCGATCGCGTTCCCGACCGTGATGCTCCGCTTGTTCAAAGCCTCAAGACGGCCGGTGCGATTATTGTTGGAAAGACGAACCTGCCGTATGCATGCGACGACTGGCAGGCAAACTCCCCGGTTTACGGCACCACGAACAATCCGTGGGATCTGGCGCGGACGCCGGGTGGGAGTACGGGTGGGGGAGCAGCTGCGCTTGCTGCCGGGATGACGCCACTGGAGATCGGCAGCGATATTGGTGGTTCGGTTCGATTTCCGGCTGCGTTCTGCGGTGTCTACGGCCACCGCCAGAGTGAGACTCTCGTACCGCAGAGCGGACATTTCCCGGGCCACGAAATTCCGAATCGATCGGTTGTGCTCAACGTGATGGGTCCGCTTTCGAGAACCGCGGACGACCTGGAGCTTGCGCTGGACGTAATGGCCGGCCCGGAGCTTGGCGAGGACACCGCCTGGAGGGTGCAGCTCCCCGGACCACGTCACCAGCAATTGCGCGAGTTTCGCGTTGCGGTTTTTCCTGACCTGGACTGGTTGCCGGTATCGCAGGACATCGCCGATGCGCGAGATCGGGTCATCGTGGCGCTGGAAGACGCCGGAGCGTACGTGGTCGAGGCAGCTCCGGAGGGCTTCGGTGACCTCAAGGCTTTCCATCGCACGTATTGTCGAATGCTGCGAGCGGTGACGTCGATCAATCTTGACGAGCAGGAGCGCCAGACACTGCTCGAGATGGCGCGTTCACGTGGTGACGAGTTTGATTCAACTGTGGAAGACGCACTGAACGGATCTCCGGCTGATTTCATCATCTGGCACGCTCAGCGAGAGCGGTACCGCCAGGCGTATCGGGATTTCTTCAAGGACTTCGATATCCTGCTTGCGCCGATCACGCTGACGACGGCGTTTACGCATCTGCCGAGTCAACAGGCCGGGCTCGATGATTATCACCGGTTGATCGATGTGGACGGAATCCGCATGCCGTACGACTATCAGGTCGTCTATCCGGGACTTGCGACGCTTTGCGGCCAGCCCGCAACCGCGTTTCCCGCCGGAGTCAGTGATGATGTGCTGCCGACCGGCTTGCAGGCGATCGGACCGTACCTGGAGGACCGGACCACAATCCGGTTCACGGAATTGCTGGCGGAGCAAATCGGCGGCTTCATTTCACCACCGGGCTATTGATCTTCGATCCTGACCGTTGATCGTAATAAAGGACGAACAGATGAAAACAACAGCTACGGTAGATGCGTGGAGTTCCGCTCTCGATCTTTCGAAAGCGCTGGAACATCGCCAGATCTCGGCAACGGAACTGCTACAGATGTATCGAGATCGCATAGAATACTTCAATCCTGTGCTAAACGCTATTGTGGTCGAGTGTTTCGATCGCGCCGAGGCACGCGCCAGGGAGATCGATTCTGTGGCCCCGGATAAACGCCCAGCGCCACTGTATGGGCTTCCAATGACCGTGAAGGAGAGCCTTGAGGTTACCGGACTGCAGACGACTGGCGGCGTTGTGAGCGCCAGAGGGCGAATCTCCGAGTTTGACTCGCCTCACGTCCAGGCGCTGACGAGCGCGGGGATGTCACTCATGGGGAAGACCAACATTCCATCAGAGTGCGCGGACTGGCAATCGAACTCCCCGGTCTATGGTCGCACGAACAATCCCTGGAATCTGGACCGCTCGCCTGGAGGGAGTTCGGGTGGGAGCGCGGCCGCGCTGGCGGCCGGGTTGACCCCTCTGGAGATCGGTACCGACATTGGTGGGTCCGTACGGGTTCCGGCGAACTATTGCGGGCTCTACGGGTTGCGCCCCAGTGAGACAGCCGTGCCGAGATGGGGGGATTCCCCAGGCAGTTCGTTGCCCAATCCATCGGTTGCAATGTCTGTCTGTGGTCCGCTGGCGCGACATGCCGAAGATCTCGAACTGGCGCTGGACATCATCGGCATGCCAGATCCAGGGGAGGACGCAGGGTGGCACCTCAATATTCGCCCTGCACGACGTGAGACTCTCCGGGACTTCAGAGTTGGTTTCCTCGGGGAACTGGACTGGGTACCGTTGTCGAATGATGTGCAACGGGCGATCGAGCATGTCCGATTCACGTTGGAACGGGCGGGTGCGACTATCGTCGAAGTCGATCCAGAAGCACTCTTCGCCGGTTCATGGCGCCATCATCTTGACTACACGAGAATGCTGATGGCGATCATGGGGCCGGATCTATCAGCAGATGATCGCGAGTTCATAAACGAACGACTCACCGACCGGCCCGAACTCTGGTCAGCGGTGAATGAGGCATTCGAATCACCACCGTACGCGGTGTTCGGATGGTTTGCGCGTCGTGAGCAGCAACGCGAGCGTTACCGGAGCCTGTTTCAGGACATTGACCTGCTGGTCGCGCCGATCTCACTGAGAACAGCATTTCCACATAAGCCGGAACAGCGCGTGCTTGTCGACCTCTATGATCGAACAATTGAGATCGACGGCGTTGAGCATCCATATGATCTCAATGTCGTCTATCCGGGCACGGCAACGTTCGCTGGTCAGCCGGCGGTGGCCTTTCCAACTGGGTTGGGTGAAGACGGGATGCCGGTTGGATTACAGGCGATCGGTCCATACCTGGAAGACCGGACGCCAATTCGATTTGCCGAACTGATGGCACAGGAGATCGGCGGGTTTACCCCGCCTCCTGGGTACTGAGGCGCCGGGACGTAGCGCAGTAGATTCGAGCACAAGAGAGAGGGAACGAGCACAATGGCTGATTTCAAAGTCGGTCTCTACCAGCCACCGTCCGAATTCACGATGGCCGGGGAGAGTCCCCGCTGGGAGAACATTAAAGAGATGACGCAGGTCGGAGAGCAGGTCGGTTTCGATTCTGTCTGGATGGCCGATCATCTTCTGTTCCGGACCGGATCCGACGTTCCCGAAAAGGGAATGTGGGAGTGTCTGACGATGCTGTCTGCGCTGGCCGCGGTAACGGAGAAGATGGAGATTGGTCCGCTGGTAAGTTGTATGGGCTTTCGCAATCCCGCGCTTATCGCCAAGATGGCGGAAACGATTGACGAGATCAGCGGCGGACGGTTCATCCTGGCACTGGGGGCCGGCTGGCACAAGCCCGAGTACGACGCCTTCGGGTATCCGTATGATCACCGCTATAGCCGCTTCGTTGAGGGCATCAAGATTATCAGTGGTCTGATCCGCGAGGGCCAGGTCGACTTCCAGGGAGAGTTCTACCAGGCCAATGATTGTGTTCTCCGTCCTCGGGCGCCTCGTGCCGAGAAGTTGCCGATCATGATCGGGACGTTCGGAAAGAAGATGCTTAGAGTCGCCGCCGAATACGCCGATATCTGGAATGCGGACTGGAGCCAGTCATTTTCCGAGATCGCGGAGCACGATGCGGAACTGACTCGTGCCTGCGAAGATGTCGGGCGCGATCCGGCGACGCTCGAGCGTACTGCTTGTGTACTCGTAGAGACCGAAGGAGCGGTCGGACGGGGTAGCAGTCATGCTTCGCGCAACCAGGCCACGTCACCGATGTCGAATGACCAGGTTGTGGAACTGATCGGCGAGTACAAGGAGAACGGCTACACCCATGTGATCGTCTGGATCGATCCGAACACGCCGCACGCGATCGAACGGTTCGCGCCGGTTATTGAACAGCTGAAACAGTAGATTCGCTCCGAAGAAACCAAAGGGGGGTTCTTGGACATCGCAGTAACGGGGGCACACGGATTCGTGGGACTGAACGTTGTCCGAACGCTGGCTGAGCAGGGTCACACAGTCTATGCGATCGGGCGAAGTGCCCCGGATCAGTGGGTGACCGCGTTTCTTGACGGACTGCACGGTGTTCAGCATCTGGTCGCAGATGTGAGCAAGCCTGGAGAATTGACCGGGGCACTTGGAGGTCAATCACTTGACGCGGTCGTCCACGCTGCGGTTGTGACGGCGACGACGCTGCAGGTCGAGCGGGACGACGCGGCGCGGATCGTTCATGTCAACACTGGCGGGACAATCGAGGCACTGGAGGCCGCGAAGAGTTCCGGCGCAACCCGGTTCGTTTATGTGTCATCACCGTCCGCGATCGGCAACGCGACAGCCGATGCAACGATGGATGAAGCAATCGAGAAACGGCCGGATTCGCTGTACGGGATCTCCAAAGACGCTAGTGAGGAGATCACGCGGCGCTACGGCAGGTTGCATGGCCTTTCGGTGGCGTCCGTCCGGATTGCGCAGCCATACGGTCCGGGTGAGCGCGCCACGGCTTCCCGGGTTCGCACATCGCCGATCTACGAGTGGATTCTGGACGTCGAGGCTGGACGCGAGTTGCCGGCCGGACCGCTGGATCGTTCACGCGACTGGACTTACATCGATGATACGGCTCGCGGAATCGCCGAACTGGCTACGGCTGAGATACTCAATCACGATCTCTACCATCTGGCGCGTAGCGCTCCGGTTACGGTTGGAGAGGTAATCGAGCAGATCCGGGCCGCGTATCCGGACATATACTGGAACGAGAATCCGGCTTCGGAGGACCTCAATCCGAATATTGCCGGATCCAGTGCGCGGAAACCGCTTGATAGCTCGCGGTTTGGGGCGGAGTTCGGCTGGGCGCCTGAGACTGGCATCGTAGACGGAATGCGGCGCTATCTGGGCTGGTGGAAGACCTTCCCGGTTTCCGGATCGTAGACGATGCAGGCGAGTCCCTGGTCCTGAATGCGGTCGACGGTTACTGGCCCGATTCCCGGTACGCGTTGGAGATCGTCGACTGATTCAAACGGGCGATGATCCATGATCGCCTGTGCTCGCGACTCACCGATGTTTGTGATCCGCGTTAGATCGAACGTCGTTGCCAGGTTCAGCTCAACGCACTCGAGAACATCCGGCGGCCGGCCGTAGCGGAACTCGTGGTAGTGGCGGCCGATATTCCCGGCTTCAACCTGCCAGCCGTCCGGGTTTTCCGGCGTATAAGTGAGGCATCGGCGTTCGAAGCACTGCAGCAGAACATCACGCCAGTTGCCGCCGACTGGAACATGAACCCAGTACGCAGCGGTGATTGGAAACCCGGTGGCGAAGAACGGATCCTCGAAGAGCCTTCCTCGGACGTTGATCCCGTCTTCCCGGACGATTCCGGTCGAGTTCATGAACTCCCAGAACGGTTCAGCGACGGTGCGATCAGTCTCCGAAACATGATAGTAGGCGATGACGTTGTAATCCTCGAACTCGTCGGACTCGGTAAGTTCATAATCGTCACCGTCGATAAGGAGTTGCTCGGTGATGAGCGTTCCCTCTGGGCGAGTTGGTTCGTCGAGAACGTGTGAGAGCGTCAGATAGGTCGGTGAGTCCGGATGGCGGTCGCCGGCTACTTGACTGCGGGACGGTTCCGTCTGGACACGAGTCAAATGGCCGGTTTGCACGTCACCGGTGATCAGTTCCTTCGCGAGCAGACCATTTGTCACGAACCAGAGCGAATACGGGTCGGCCAACGGGTTGTTGATCTCCATGCGGGTCTTATCGAAGTACTGGATTTGACGATAGCCGCCGGGAGCTTCCAGATATGGCTCGGTAATCGGCCCTGTCGTTGCGACCGGGCCCCACATCCACGTTCGGTTGGCGACCTGATCAGAGACCGGGCGCTCGGTTCTTTCCCAGGTGCGGTAAAAGGCGTCGTTGGCGGGTTGGGTGGCGAGGGCGGTTAGCTGCAGGCTGACAAGAAAAACTACAACAAGAATCAACGGAAGTACTCGGGCCCGGGTCGATAAACGCATCAATCCACCTGTCGTTAAACAGCAGAAACGCTTTCGGCCCCGATCGTTGTCCCGAATGTGGCGAGGTCATGTTAGCGCAGAGCTTCACCGAATGCACGTGATGGCACCAACGCTTAGTGAGTCGCGGCTTACCGGGCTCGGAATTCATGATGTTGAAGTGGCTCCTGTGGTCAGGGACGAGCAGGATCAACTTCGTCTGGAAGTCGGTTCAGTATTTCCCGATGGATCTTGGCTGCCGTATCAACGAACATATCTACGGCTTCCGGATCGGGTTCGGCCTGCAGGTCGGGATATCGGCTTTGAAGCGCATAGGTTGTGATCAGACGAGCCGGCTCGGAGAAATCCGGAATGTCTTGATTGATAGATTGACACTGACGCAGCAGTTCCACGAGGTTGTGAGTCTTCCGAAACGGGGTGTCGTGCCAGACCAGAAATCCCTTCAATGCCTTCTCAACGGCTTGCTGAGCGTGGTACGCGGCGACATCATCCAACCTCGGTGATTCGAGTGCACGATGACACGTGCTGAGATCGTCGCGGGACTTCCGAAGCCACTCGCGAGTCAATTGTGCTCTGATATCCCCCGGAGATGCACCTTCAGTTGGCATACAGCAAGGTGCCTTCTCGCTGAACGGTTGAGGAGAGGGAAGCCGCCGCGGATTGCTGATCCTCAAACTGTTCGACTGTGAATACCAGGACCTCGCCGGAGAGGTCCAGATCTTCAATCGATGCCAGTGCGCGAGCCGCTCGCCGATAGTGAGGTTCCAGGGATTCTGCTACCACCACAAGGATGTCGTAATCCGAATCCTCCCGGTGGTCTCCGCGTGCCCGGGACCCGAATAGATAGATGCGCTCCGGCTGGAAGTGCTCAACCAGCCGGCGCACTGCTTCGGTCAAATCCGGATGGAAGCGCTCGTCAACGGTTATGCCCATTTCGTCCGCACTTACTCCGCTCTTACCTGATCTGACCGGCTCATCAGCAATTTCCGATCCTATGGCGTCCAGGTGGTGTCTGGATCCAGCGGCCATATGGGCCGTCGCACGTTGTTGAACGTATAACGATCGAGCGTTGGGTTCGCGGCACCCGGCGCATCGACCTCGATGATGCTGTGCGAGATCGGCTCGAAGTCTGCCCGGAAGTGCCCGCGCGACTTGATCATCAGCAGCGGTTGATCCTGCGGTTCGACTCCTGCCACCCGGAAGTATCCCTGATCGTTGGCGGCATGCCGGATCGAGGTGACGACGATCTTCAGATCGCCGACGTCAATCCGGGCAGTCGGGCCGCAATTGACCGGCTGGCCGCGAACAACTGGGCCTTCACCGACGAAGTGACCATCTGATAGATGCCCGACTGTGCCCTCGACTTCCACGGGTGCTCCGTAGGCGTCGGTCGCCTTGCCGCCGATTCGGAACGCTCCGCTGTTGCCGAGACCGATCTGCTGGGCCTTCTCGACGGTCTCGGGGTCCCAGACACACGCGACCGCACCAGATGCACCACGTTTTACGAGCTCGCGCAGGAGTTCCGGCGTATCACCGGATCCACCACCTCCGGGGTTATCGGCAACGTCGGCGAGCGAGACTGGCTTTCCGGGCGACTGATCGACGATCTCCAGTGCCTGCTGGACTGCCTGTTCGACCGGGGCGATTCGCTTGAGGAACTCTTCGCGGATCTCCCAGGCGAACCCACCGACGTCCTTCGCGCACTCCTCGCCGGCAGCGCGGTCGGTCGATGTCACCAGGATCGCGGTACCGGCCAGATCGAAGTCAGCGTATGGGAATCCGCCGAAGACGGACACATCGAGGATTTCGGGCCGCTTTTCCCATTCCCAGCCACGGGCGAGGATTCGCTGCATCGGGCCCTCGGCGGTCCGCATATTGATCGTTGGCGGTAGCATAGGTGGCTTCGAAATGGAAACCGTCGGCCGGGCGATCTCGCCGTTGAGCAGTTTCGCGAGATGTTCGGCGGTTTCGACTCCGCGTTCCCAGGCGTCGATGTGCGGGTTGGTGTTGTATGCGAAAACCGCGTCCACCGCCTGGCAGAAGTTCGGGGTAATGTTGCCATGCAGATCGAGCTCGACGAAGAGCGGCACGTCTGGCCCGATAACCTCGCGTACGGCTTGGCAGAGGTCACCTTCAGCGTCCGGAGCGTTCTCAGCGAGCATTGCACCGTGCAGGTGGAGCAGGACGCCATCGAACGGCCCCTCGGACTTCAGCCGGTTGAGCATCCGAGTTTTGAGCTCGGTGTAGGCGGATGCATCGACGTTTGCCGACGGTGTTGCCCCGGCTGCGACGGTGCCGACCATTGTCCAGCCCTGTTGTTGACCAACTTCGATGAACCCGCCAATTCCGCTTTTCCGTCCCGTCATCGTCTCGATGACTTCATCGCCGTTGAGAACTCCGACCCGCTCTTCAGCGAATGACTCGAGAGTCGTTGGAATAGGGGAGAATGTATTTGTTTCGTGCGAGATCATTCCGACGGCTATGCGCATGGAAAACCCTTCCTGTGTCCCGGAATCGAACCTTACGTTCCGCTAACGTAACAGAAATCGTGACAGCGTGGGCGGATGTGGTTTCGAATTGGCAGGCGAAAAACAAGCCGGCAGGCCTCTCCGGGTGTGCCGGACGGTCCTGCCGGTGACTCGATCAGTCATCTCGACTTTCGGAGACTAGTTGCCTCCCGAGAGTTTCTCATCGGCGGTGCGAACGATCGCATCGAAATCCGCATCGCTCATCCCAAAGATGTCGAAGTACATCAGCATCGTGACGTACTCGCCGCGCTGCAGGAATACCAGGTCGAATGCAAATTCGCCGAACATGTCGATCATTGCGGATTCTTCTTCGCTCAGATCTTCAAACGAAAGCGCGAGGTTAACCCGGAATGCGTCATCTCCCACACCATCGAACGGGACCTCTTCGATTGTGAAGGTCATTTCATCACCGAACTCGTCGGTTTCGGTCCATTCTTCGCAGCCGAACAGTTCACGCATGTAGTTCATCGCCTCTTCGGCATCGGATGATGAATCCAGCTGCATGAGATTCTGCATAAGGAAGGGTCCGAGTTCGGATCCCTCGAATTCCCGGTCAGCTTCGGCGACTGGCTCGATGGCTTCATCGAGTGGTTCGATTCCGCATGGTTCACTGAAGGGGTCTTCCGAAACGTCGGAAAACTCATCTTCAACCATGTCAGAGTCAACTTCGACCTGACTCCAACCTTCCGGCAGGTCCTCGACGCTCAGGAGAAGACCTTCGAGCGCTCCGGGATCGGCATCTCGGTCGCTATCGTCGGCTTCGTCCTCATCATCCATCGCGGTGTCGTCTGATTCAGGCGTTGGAGTCGGTTCCGGCTCCGGTGTCGGCGTTGGCTCTGGGGTGGCTGTCGGTTCCGGGGGCTCCGTTGGCTCAGGCTCAGGTGTGGGAGTCGGTTCAACCTCCGCTGCGACGTCATCGTCTGACGTTACATCGTCGGCGGCGTCATCATCGCTGGCACAGGCCGCAACCAGCAAGAGCAACGCGCTCATCGTCGTTAGCAGAATCCAGGATCGCATTCGTTCTTACCCTTTCAAACCCTGGTGATTCTCGACGGACATCATCCGGAATCACCTGAACACAGACAGCGCCCTCGGCGACGCTTCACTGCATCACAGTATCTTTCGTTGCACGAGTATCGTCAATGGCACCGGGTACTGAATTGTTCGCGAATGTTTCGGGGCAGATATGCGCAATACGCGGCGACAGGAGGTCGGGTGCTGCCAAAGGCGTATCCTGGGAGGCCGGCCTGAAACAGTGGCTGTTCCAGGCCGGGAACTCAGTCTAGTCGAGGGCAATTGCCGTCGCGTTCGTGTACTGGAACACGCCTCCGCGAAGAGTTCCTGAATCCTGGTCGATCCGGATTCCGCTCGGGCGTGCAAACCCGGCAGAGTTGAATCCTTCGACTCGTGGGAGCACCCGGTGGCCCATTTTCTCAAGTTGATCCAGGGTTTCCTGACCGATTCGTTCCGAGACCTCACTGATCGGTCCTTCGGCGTGCATCCGCGGAGCGGAGATCGATTCCTGCATGCCTTTTCCGTACTCCATGAGGTTCAGGGCGACCTGGGTCATTGCCGAGATAATCCGTCGCCCTCCTGGAGCGCCAATCGCGGCAAACGGCTGCCCGTTTCGTCGAATCAGCATCGGCGAGGCGGCAGACAGAATGCGCTTCCCGGGACCCACCGAGGTTACAGCGCCGGGACGTGGATCGAACCAGGTGGTGGCGTTATTGAGCATGATTCCGGTGCCTGGAACGACGACACAGGAAC
The DNA here is from genome assembly GCA_007133615.1 of Thermomicrobiaceae bacterium. Classification (GTDB taxonomy): domain Bacteria; phylum Chloroflexota; class Chloroflexia; order Thermomicrobiales; family Thermomicrobiaceae; genus SLMJ01. The sequence continues at coordinate 24,589 of SLMJ01000049.1, forward strand.
CGAAACTGGCCCCGAGCGTCGAGGTAAGGGCAATCATGTTCCCGTCCCCGTCAATGACGTTAATGTGGGTGGTTCGTCCCCCCGGCGAGGCGCTATCGCGAAACTCGTCTGCAGGTCGGTCCTGCGGGTCGAACGGCCACGGATCACCAGGACCGGCATCTGGTGTTGCTCGGGCCGGATCGATGTCGTCGCGGCGTTGGCAGGCGAAGTCCGGAGAAATGACGCCCTTATACGGAACAGTCATCAGCTCGGCATCGCCGAGATAGCGCAGTCGATCCCGGAACGCGCGCCGGACAGCTTCCAGGATCAGATGAGCTGCCTCGGTTGTCTGGAACCCGCACCCGGAGAGGTTGAGACCCTCGAGGATCTTTAGCGCTTCGAACACCGAGGCATTGCCACTGTTCTCGATCTGCCCTGAAACTTCGAAGTCCTTGTAGGTGATCGTCGTGGCAGCATGTTCAAGTGTTTGATGGGCGTGGAGGTCATCTTCAGTGATCAAGCCGCCGTTCTTCTCCATCTCGGCGACCAGGCGTTTGCCGACCTCGCCGCGATAGAGCGCGTCAGGACCGTGCTCCGCCATTTGCTCGAGTGTCCAGGCGAGTTCAGCCTGAATCAGTTTGTCACCCGGTTTCATGCCTGCGGGCATCAACGGGCCGCCGGCGCGTGTGAAGTAGATTTCTCGACTCGAAGGGAACCTGGCAAGGCTTTCGTAGCTCTGCGTGATGGCCAGTGAACCGAACGGATCGATCTCGAACCCGTCACGGGCGATCCGGATCGCCGGTTGCAGAAGATCGCTCCAGGGCAGCCGTCCATAACGGGCGTGAGCGTCCCCCATAAGCGCGGGCATTCCCGGCACTGCTGGAGCCCGCCAGCCGGTGTTGTTGGCGTCGTCCTTTGTTGCTGGCCAGCTATACATTCCGGCGACATCGTCACCGGGCAGGACGTCGAACTCGTCGGGGCGAATACTCTTCGGAAGAACCGATGTTCCGTCGAGACAAACCGTTGTATCAGGCGAATCTGCCGGACTGTAGGCGAGGAAGGCGATGCCGCCGACACCACTGCTCTGTGGTTCGGCTACGCCGACGGCGAACGCGGTGGCGATTGCCGCGTCGATCGCGTTGCCACCCTTCTTCAGTATCTCGGCTCCGGCTTCGGCGCCGAGCGGGTGCATTGCCGTGACCATGCCGCCTTTGCCGACGGCCTCCGTCTTGTCGATCTGCCACTGGCTTCGGTGTGTCATCAGTGCTCGTCTCCCTGATTTTGTGCGACGGGTCCTGCCGGCCAGAATAGACCCGTTCCGCCGAATCCGCAAATCGGGTTGGCGGAATCGGGGCGCTCCTCTTGACGCGAAACTCGTGTTGTTCCGCTCGATTTGTCGCGAATTTCTAACGCTGGATGAAGGATCATGTGACTGGGGCGCTGGGAACGGCCGCGCACCGGGTTCCTGCGGAGAGGAACGTCTTACATGAACGTACTGGTGACATACGCGAGCAAGCACGGAAGCACAGCGCAGATCGCGGACGTTATTCGGAATGATCTTCGAATGGCCGGATTCGATGTAGCGCTGCAGCCCGCCGATGAAGTAACAAACATCGACGAGTACGATGCGGTCATCCTTGGTAGTGCAATTTACGTTGGACAGTGGCAGCAAGCCGTGACCGACCTGATTAACCGCTTTGCAGAGACCCTGAAGACGAAACAGGTATGGCTCTTCAGCAGTGGCCCCATCGGGGATGATCCATTTCCGAAGGAAATGCCACCGATCACGGAAGAACTTATCGAAAAGACTGGTGCGGTCGAACACCAGAGCTTCCTCGGGAAACTCGATCGTTCCACCCTCGGATTCGGAGAGCGGCTGATCACCACGGTACTGCGCGCGCCAGAGGGTGACTTCCGTGATTGGGACGCGATCCGCGCCTGGGCGGACTACATCGGACGCACGCTCAGAGAATCGAGCGTCAGGAGCGCTGCGTCCACAGACTGATAAACGCAGCATGGGCTTCGAGTTGACTGGTGATTGATTCCGGGCCGTCGTCGTAGATGTAGAGCACACATCGTTCGACGCCGGCCCGTGCTGCATCTTCGATTAATGCTGGATCGTGAGGCACATTGAAGAGCGTCACCGGAATGGTCGATCTGCCGGCTTCACTCGCGCGAGCCTGCAACTCGGGAATGCGTTCCAGAATCCCTGGTACAGGGTGCGGCCCCCACATATCGCCGTAATCGACTACCCGGTCGAGCACGCCGGGACCTTCTCCACCAACGATGACCGGTGGGTGGGGATTCTGAAACGGTTTCGGCCACGACCAGAGTCGATCGAACCGGACGTGCTCCCCGCTGAACGCGGCCTGATCTTCAGCCCAGATCTGTTTCATAGCCAGAACGTTTTCCCGCATTACCGACCAGCGGTCATGCGCAGCGACTCCATGATCGCGGGCCTCGCTACGGTTCCAGCCAGCCCCAACACCAAGCATGAAGCGTCCACCGGAGATCTGATCGATCGTGGCAATTCGCTTCGCCATCGCGATCGGGTCGTGCTGTGCGATAAGGGAGATTCCGGTGCCGATCAGAAGGCGTTCGGTCACGGCCGCGACGGCGGTCAGTGAAATGTACGGGTCCGGCATCTCCTTCATGCGGTCGTGCGTTTCGGACCCAGCCGCGTGCCGATCCCCATGCACCGGGATGTGGGTGTGTTCCGGGAGAAAGAGTGAATCGAACCCCGCATGTTCGATAGTTCGGGCGATCTGACGCAGATCGGCGGACGCTGCACGCGCCAGAATGTTGATACCAAAATTCATATAGAAGTACCCCCGGTTTTCTTCGTCCCTTGCACTTTGCCGACCGTACAGGCGCGGATATGTTAGCATGCGAGGCTGTGCGAACCTGGTCGTGACCAACGGGCGTTGATCAGACACGCCCGGAAGCATCCAGCACGAGCGTTATCGTCCCGGACCGGGAAGCGGAAGCGTGAGCGAACAGCAATACATTGGCAAGTACCAGATCGAGCAACGGCTCGGCAGCGGCACCTTCGCGACCGTTTACCGGTGTCATGATCCCGATCTCGATACCACCTGCGCGATCAAGCTGCTCGCCGAAAACTGGAGCGAAGACGAGAGCGCCCGGAACTGGTTTCTGAACGAGGCCCGGGTGATGTTTGGCATCGAGCATCCGGCAATTCTTCGGATCTTCACCTCTGGCACGCTCGATGACGATCGTCCCTACTTCGTTATGGAGTATGCCGACCAGGGAAGCCTCGCAGATCGTATCCGTTCACGCCGTGCTCAGGGTGAAGTGTTCGATATCCACGAGGCGCTAGATATCAGCATTGCGGTCGCCGATGGGTTGATCGTCGCGCACGACCGCGAGCTCGTCCACAGAGACCTCAAACCCAGCAATATCCTGTTCCGGACACCGCCAGACTCGAACGGATCCGCTGAACAAAAGGACCATGGCCCGCAGATCAAGATCGCCGATTTTGGACTGGCCAGACGACTCGAACAGGGTGCGAACAGTCTGGCCGGTGCTGGCACGCCGCACTACATTGCACCGGAACAGGCAAAGGGGCTGGCGGAGGAACGCCCGGACGTTCGGAACGACGTTTACTCTGCGGCGACAATCCTCTATGAGATGGTCGCCGGGCAGGTCCCGTTTCCATACAAGTCAATGACCCAGGTCATTGCGGCACACCTCAATGAAGAACCTGCGGCGGTCCAGGATTTCGCCCCGCAGGTCCCTGATGAGATGGCCAAAGTCATACACGATGGTCTCGCCAGAGAGCCTGAAGACCGGATCCCGACAGCGCAGGCGTGGAAGCAGCAACTGCAGGTGCTCCGTAATTCATTGAATCCGGACGGATCGATCGCCGGCTGGATCTCCGCCGCTCCGATGAGCGGCGCTGCAGCAGCGGATGCGCCCTCGGAACCAGATCCGGTTGATGACGAAACGAAGACGATACCGATCGGAAGCGTGACAAATACGCGTGTTCTGGATCCAGACGAAGAGCCCGCACCGCTGGACGAGATCCCGGCCGAGGAAACGGTCGTTCGTGAGGAGCGATCGAACCCGATGGCCATGTACGTCATTGCCGCGGCCGCAATCGGCTTGCTCGTGGTCGGGATGCTCGGTCTCGCCCTCTCGGATCTGGTGAACGGTGGAAACGGCAGTGGAACGACCGACGACACGGCGCTGATTGTTGATGTGAATGGCGACGATTCGGCAGGTGACGCTGAACTCGCCGTCCCTGATGATTCAGAAGGTTCTCAGGCCGGGGAAGAACCAACTTCAACAGTCGAGCCAACCGAGACACCGAGGCCGGAGCCATCGCCCACGCCTGATCCAACGGCGACGCCCGAACCCGAAGAAGATCCAGCCGTTGAGCCGATCCGGGCGATTCTTGAGGAACTGCCTGGAGACAGCTCGGGAGTGATTGTGCTCCCGTCTGGCGAGATCGTTGATGAGTCAGGAGATCAACAGGTCCCGGCGGGCGGAACAATCTCCCTCTGGATTGCGGCGGCGACATTTGATGCGGCGAGCAGCGGAGATCTCGATCTCGATGACACCGTTACGATAACGGAAGATGTCCAGGCTCCGGGGACCGGGATGCTCAACTCGTCGGAGTATCTGGGTGATGAGTTCAGCTATGAAGAGATTATCGGGATTATGCTTCTGCACAGCGATAACTCTGCATCGAACATACTTACCGAGGCGATTGGCGGGATGTCCCAGGTAAACGAATATGCGGAAGATCATGGCTATGAGTCGACCCGAATGCAACGAATGCTCGGCGCGCTTGATCCGGAGCAGGAGAACTACACCTCTGCGACTGACGGAGCGCTGTTCATGACCCGGTTGCTGGATGATGAGATTGTTGATCCAGAGGCATCGGAGCAACTGCGTTCGATCCTCGAACAGCGCTCGAACAATGAAACAGTGGCGCTCGACTTCTTCGGTCGGGAGTTGCCGGATGACGCGGCCCATGCGAACATCTCCGGCCTGCTGCCAGCTACCAGGAATGAAATCGGATACATTCTGCTGACAGATGATGGCCGGTTCGTTGTGATCAGCCTGATGAGTGGGTCGCTCGATGACGAATCGGGCGGGGAAGCCGCGATCGCGGCCGCAATCGCGGAGATTCATGCGGAACTTCTCGAGTCAGGTGATCAAGACGAGTGATGGACGACATCGACCTCAGCCGTGCCGGTTAACGAGGCTGACCCCGGGCGATCGGTATGCCCGGGGTCAGAAGCTTGTTTCAGGCAAGTATCAGGCCTGATTATGCTTTCTCGGACTTGCGCCAGGCCGGGAGCGTGAACCGCTTTGCGCTCGATTTCTGGTTCCTGACCTGATAGCCAACGAGTTCGGACTCCTGATACGTCGCAACAACGTCACCGCGTTGGTTACGGCATACGAGCCAGCGTGGCGAGTGTTTGGATCCGGCCCGACTCGCCTGTGCCGGGCTCCAGGAGCAGGAATGTGCGGCTCGCAGCTCCTCAACCTGACCGTTCCGGAGATGGACAACGATCGGCATTCGTAATCACCTCGTCGTTCGTAAATCAACGATATTCCAATGACTCAAGCGTATCAGCTACACCATGAATGCGCAATACATTGGGATATCCACTGTGGGTGGCATGCCCGCATGCCAAAATATGTGGCATCTGCAACATGTACGGTATGCGTAAACACCTGAGTCAGGCCGCACGAGAGCAGACCTCGAAGGTCTAAAGCGGCTGACAGCGATAGTGGTTACGTTTTATCGAGAAGTTGCTCAATCGACCCTGGATTCGGGAGAAATCGAATACCGATCATGCCAGTAGTAAAGATGTTGCGGATGGGTCTGAATCACGCGAATGCATGCGCGGACTAGTTGTGGATCAAACTGCGTTCCGCGATTTGCTTCGAGCTCGGCAAGTGCATCCCGATAGGAGAGCCCTGGACGATACGGGCGTGCGGATGTCATTGCCTCGAATGCGTCCGCCACGGCGAGAATCCTGGCGCCGCAGGGAATCGCACTACCGCTGAGTCCGTCCGGATAGCCGGTGCCATCGTACCGCTCGTGGTGACCGCGCACGTCTTGCTGGTATTCGCGGAAGTCCTCGATGCTCTTGACGAACTCCTCTGAGCGGATCGGGTGTTGCCGGATCAGTTCCCATTCATCCATGCTCAGCGGACCCTGCTTGTTCAGCACGTTGTCCGGAATCCAGAGTTTTCCGACGTCGTGCAAGAGAGCCGCCCAGCGGATCCGCTCGCAGTAACCCTGATCGAGATTCATCTCTCTGGCAATGGCGGTGGCGAGTTCCGATACCCGCTCGGAGTGTCTGGCAGTGTAGGGGCTTTTGGCGTCGATGGTTTTGACGAACGCGAGGACCGCATCTTCATGGAGGCGCTCACTGCGGCGAAGCCGATCATGGAGAATCGTAGCGCCGCCTCCGCTGATGAGTCCGATTGTAACGAAGAATGCTCCTCGGGAAACCCAGTTCTGCACGGACTGAGCCTGCCCGGTATCAGCGTCGAGTGGCATCAGTGGTCCACAGGCGATCATCGCCAACCCACCAGTGAGGAGCCCGCCTGATGCGCCGAATCGGTAGGCGGCGAAGATGACTGGCACGTAGAACGTGTGCGGAAATGCGCGGTGCGTGCCTCCGGTCAGATAGGTGATGGCCCAGGCAAGGGCAAGCCCCACGACGATGAGGATCATTGGTGTGATTGCATCGCGAAATGGTCGGCTTATGCTTGAAGGAACCGTGTTTGAACGCATCTTTGTTAGAACTGACCGGATTCGATGAACTGGATTTCAGAATCATAATGAGCATCCTAACATGCAATTGAACGCGACGGAAGTATCCGGTTTTACTGAACATTCGCCCGGAAGAAACCGCTCAGTCGGAGAGCGATAGTGTGACATGATGTCAACCATAGCAGGGTCTGGACATTCGTGTTTCCATACCGTATGATGATCTACGAGTGGGGACCCAAGGGATCGCCACTCGCATAGAGCCCAGGTTGAGCGTAAAGCGCCTGCCGTCTCGTTTTCGGTCGGAGAACGAGGTCAAGGGTTCGGGCAAAGATGGGTTTTTCGTTCACTGGATCTTGCGATTCAGTTGCATCGGAAGACTGGCACAACAATTAAATCCAAAGAGACTTTGAAACGTGAGCTGCAAGATGGGCACCTCGCTCACGTGGAGTCAGTGGTGCAACCGGCTTTCGGATTCCCGAGCCGGTTTTTTCTTGTGCTCTGGAAGCCGTAAGACCAGTGACGCGAACAACTCAGGTCCATCATTTCGATTGGACCAGGTACGACATTAGGAAGGTGGGCACCATGCCTGATGGTCGGTTCGCGTCTACAAGCCTGCAAGCTGTCGATATGTCTTTCTCGGTCGCGAGTTCTGAGACTTCGACCGGGAGCGTCGAGCCTCTCGGAGTGGCTCGACCGCCCCTGAGTATCCCTGAAACATGGGATCGTGAGACGATCACGTGGCAGCAGGAGCGACTGATTCGACGAGAGTATTCCCGCAGTACGCTCGATCACGAATCCGCGACGACGACATCAAAACATGTGATTTATCAGATGAGCAAGCGAGTGCTCGATGTATCGCTGGCGATACTAGCACTCATCCTGCTCGCGCCAATCATGCTTGTGGTGGCGCTTGCGATCCGGCTGGATTCACCAGGTCCGGCGCTGTTCAAGCAGCAGCGGGTGGGCAAGAGCGGTCAGCTTTTCCGCATGTACAAATTCCGCTCGATGACGGAAAACGCCGGCGTCCGCCTGAATGGTCTGCACAAATCGAGTGATGACGATCGGATCACTCGCGTCGGGGCCTTCATCCGGAAGACAAGTCTGGACGAGCTCCCACAGCTGCTCAACGTGATTCTCGGACATATGAGCCTGGTCGGACCGCGACCGGAGCTGCCGGAGATCGTGCTGCAGCGTTATGAGCCCTGGCAGTACAAGCGACTGAATGTTCCGCAGGGAATCACCGGCTGGTGGCAGGTGACCGGACGCGGGAAGAAGCTCCTCTGGAAGCACACCGCTGATGACCTGTACTACGTGGAACGCGCGTCCTTGTGGTTCGACCTGAAGCTGTTGTTCATGACCGCAAAAGCGGTATTCAGCCGGGACGGGGCGTTCTAGCCACGCAGTGGAGAGACGCCAGTGACGGTTCGACGAGTCTTTACGTGACCAGCGCATGCGTTCCTGTTCCGTTCGTCCTGAATTGCGCCAGTTTCTCAATTTCGGGAGTGGCTGCCAGCCCCGGCGAAGCGACTGATCCAGCTGTGGTCAGGAAGGATCGCTTCACCGGGGCTGGTTCCGTAACGGGAACCTGAACGAATCCGGAGGCGGATCGTCTTCCGCAGATCAGTACTGCTGGGCTGATTACACCGCGGCTGTAACAGGTATTAATCAATCAGTAACGCATTCAAGCAGCAGGTGCCCCTGGGGAATCATCCGGGAGCCGGATACCTCACACAATGTCGGGATCGAAAGGATAATTCTCAATGGAACAGCGCGTCACGGTTACTGGTGCCGGAGGATTCATTGGCCACCACCTCGTCAAAAACCTCAAGCAGCGTGGCTACTGGGTTCGCGGTGTGGACATCAAGGAACCCGAATACGAGTCGACCGACGCCGACGAATTCCTCCTGCTCGACCTTCGAACCTGGGAGAACTGTGTTCAGGCGGTCGATGGCGTGGAGCACGTCTACCATCTTGCGGCAGACATGGGTGGCATTGGCTACATCACGGCAAACCACGCCGACATTGCTCGAAACGATATTCTGATCAACACACACATGCTGGAAGCGAGCAGGAAGGCCGGGGTATTCCGCTTTCTGTTCTCCTCGTCTGCCTGCATCTATCCAGAGTACCGGCAGAACGAAGCCGACGTCACGGCGCTGAAGGAAGATGACGCCTACCCGGCCATGCCGGAGGAGGGCTACGGCTGGGAGAAACTCTTCACCGAGAAGCTCTGCCAGTATTACCAGGAAGACTATGAGATCGAGACTCGGGTTGCCCGGTTCCACAACGTCTACGGGCCGCTCGGAACCTGGGATGGCGGCAAAGAGAAGGCCCCGGCGGCCATTTCCCGGAAGATCGCAATGGCTGAGGATGTCGACGAGATCGATATCTGGGGTGACGGTAGCCAGACGCGGTCGTTCATGTATATCGACGATTGTGTCGAGGGCGTCTACCGCATCATGCACAGCGAGTATCAGATGCCCCTGAACCTGGGCACCGACGAGCTGGTGACGATCAACGAACTCGTCGATACCGTCGCGCGGATCGCTGGCAAGCAGATCGAGAAGAAGCACGATCTCTCGAAGCCGCAGGGCGTCCGTGGTCGCAACAGCGACAACACCCGGATCAAGGAAATTCTTGGCTGGGCACCCTCGATCCCGCTGGAGCAGGGGCTCGCCGACACGTATCGATGGGTCGCGGAGCAGGTACGGACTGCCGCGGTGCCGGGGCATACGCGATAGCTTGAAGAAGCCGCTCGCGGACTCGTCATGATCGGGCAGCGCCAAAGCAGCAAAAGGGACTGATGGTTAGAGAGTTACGGAACGCAATTGCACGAAAGCTGGCGCACATTGCGTGCTGCCTGCGCTGTTATCGCGATCCGTTTGCAGCGCTGGTCAATTGCCTTGGATTCAAACTGAGTGACCAGGACATCCGGTACTCGTTGCGTAACGGTCTGAAGTTTGACGTGAACCGCGGGGCTGTTGACGTACGGACCATTAATCACGTTGTCTGCCAGAGACTGTATGAACCGAATTCGATATTCAAGGTCAGCGATGGTTGGAACGTGCTTGACCTCGGCGCTCACAAAGGGGTCTTCAGCGTCCAGTCGGGTGCCCGCGGCAGAAGCGTCCGCGTGATCGCGGTAGAACCGGAGCCGGACAACTACCGGCATATCATCCGGAACGCAGAGATCAACGGGTTGTCCAACGTTGAGGTGCATAATCGAGCAGTGGCTGTTCAGCCGGGCGACGCGACACTGGTGCTTAGCGATGCGTCGTGGGGACATCGGCTGACTGAGTCGGCAGATGAAACCGGATCGAACGTGCTGAACGTCGAAACGGTGTCGCTCGATGATTTGATCCAGTCATTCAAAGGCGACGTCGATCTGCTGAAGATTGATATTGAAGGAGCGGAGTTCGATGTTCTCTATGGCCTCGATCAAGCGCTCTGGGGCCGGGTTCGTCGAATAGCGATGGAGTATCACGCAGACTTTGGCTCATCGGGCGACGGACGCAGTGGTGAAGATCTGGCTGCCTATCTGGAGCAGAACGGTTTTCGATGCATGTTTGTTGAAGGAGCCCATGACCATCTCTTCGCCTGGCGAGCAGATGACAGCAAGGGAACCGGAGTAGCTGCGACCGCGTTGCAGTAGCTCAGATGGCGATCCGGGATGGAGTTCATATGCGTGACAACCCCAATATGGAGAGACTCCCCCGGCAGTACGACCTGGACTGGTTGCGAGTCTTCGTTATCCTGTTCGTCTTCATGTTTCACGTTGGCATCATCTTCAGTGTGGATGATCTCGGTGTCCATTCCGATTGGCGGAACGGCACGCTTGGCCAGTTGTTGTTCTTCACGTCGTTTCTGCGGATGCCAGTGCTGTTCTTCATCGCCGGTGCCGGAACCTGGTTTCTGTTCCGACGGCGCGATGTCCAGCAGTTCTTTTCCGAACGTGTTCGGCGCCTGTTGATTCCGTTCATTAGCGCGTTGATCCTGATCGTTCCTGCGATGAGCTACATTGGATACCGCTTTCAGGCCGAACAGGCCGGGGAACGCATTCCTGGCTTCGGCGAGGTCTTCGTACAGTTGATCACCGCTATGCCGCACGAGTGGATGCATCTCTGGTTCATCGCCTATCTCCTGCTGTTCTCCCTGCTTGCCGCTCCGCTGTTCCAGTACCTGAAAACCGAACGCGGTCAGGCATTGCTGAATCGCGTGCTCTGCGCGCTCGACTGGCGCTGGGGAGTGTTGCTGTTCGCGGTTCCGATGATTCTGATCGAGTGGTCGATGCAGTGGCGTTTCGTTGGTGACGTTCCGCTCGTCAACGACTGGGCCGACTTCACGCTCTATTTTTATCTGTTCATCTGTGGCTTCATTCTCGTTGGCGATCCCCGATTCTGGGAACAGGTGCAGCGATTGCTCCCAGTGTCAGTCATCGCCACTGCGGGGCTGTTTGTGACCTTGCCGATTGCCCGACAGCAGGTTGATCTGACTCAGAGTTTTCCGACTCACTGGGACTATTCACTCATTCAAGTGGGAATGGGCCTGATTGGATGGACGTCATTGCTCGCCGCTGTCGGTCTCACCCGGCGCTTCCTTTCGTTCGAAAATGCAGCGCTGCGCTACGCACGAGACGCAAGTTACCCGTTCTATCTTTTGCACATGCTTCCTCTGTGGGCGGTGGCGTACGTGGTCGTTTCCCTGTCGATGCCATATCCGATTGAGTTCGTTCTTATTACAGGCGTTTCGTTTGTGTTGACGCTGGCCATCTACGAGGTTCTGGTCCGGCGGCACCCTTCGACTCGATTCGCGTTCGGACTGAAACCGGTCTCGCAGGACTCACATCCAGCACGCACGCCACAGGATCTTGTGGCTTCTCGAGCGGGCCGGCACGGAAGCTCCGGTTAGCAAAGTGGATCTTCGCGTGAGTGTACTGATCCTTACTGCCTTCATTGCATCGTACACCAGTGTTCGGGACGACTCGAGGTATCTACGTTGATTCGATGGCTCTGGGACAATCCAGTTGTTACGGCGGTTACCAGCGTCCTCGATCGCCGCATTATCGAGACGGCCGTCGCGCTCTACAGCGTGCAGGCAATGAACTACATCCTGCCGCTCGTCACCATTCCGTATCTTGCTCGCGTGCTTGGACCAGGCCCATGGGGCGAGTTGATGTTCGTCATGTCGATTGCTGCGTTCGTCCACATGGTGATCAACTATTCGTTTGAGTTGTCCGCCACGCGGGACGTCGCCCAGCAACGTGGTGATCCAGACGCGATTTCAAGAACCGTTGCGGGTGTGCTCGGTGCTCGACTGGTGTTGACGGTCGGAATACTGGTTGTGATCGGCATCGCTCAACTGGTGTCGACAACCCTGGCGGATCTTGGCTGGTTGCTCTGGCTAGGTGTTTACTGGTTCGTGGCGATGGGATTCCACCCGTTCTGGTTCTATCTCGGGATCGAGCGGGTTCGAACTGCGGTCACGATTGACGTAATCATCCGGGCAATTGCGGCCGGACTGGTGATTCTGCTCGTCAATGCTCCGGGTGATGCCTGGTTGGTCTTCACGCTACAGGGAACCGGCACCATGCTGGCGATGATCGTGACCACCATTATGATCTACCGCCACGTTCCGTTCCGATTGCCGGACCTTCGTTTGACGATCGACACGCTCAAGTCCGGTGCTGGGCTGTTCATCTTCAGGGCATCGACCGGCCTCTATGCAATGAGTAACACCATCATTCTTGGTTTCGTGTCGGCACCGGCGGCTGTCGCGTTTTATTCCGCCGGAGAACGAATCCAGCGAATCACTACGACGGTCCTGCAAACGATTACCAACGCGATGTTTCCGCGAGCATCAATGCTCGCCAAGAGTAATCCACAGCAAGCGGCACGTCTGGCGCGGGTCTCGACGTTTACGATGTTCGCGTTGGCCCTTGTCGGGGTGGGGATACTCTACCTTCTGGCCCCCTGGATCGTGCTGATTATTCTGGGAAGTGGATACGAGGAGGTTGTGCCCGTACTCCGGATCCTCTTCCTGGTGGTACTTCTTCACAGTATCAACATCCCGATAGGGCATCACTGGTTGATTCCGAACGGCTACGATGGGTTGTTGACGAAGATCACGGCGACCGCGGGAGTTATTCACATCCCGGTCGCGATATTCCTGGCGATGCAGTATGCGCACATCGGCGTCGCCTGGGCGCTGGTCGGTGCAGAAGCGATCATCATGGTATTGCTGATTGTTATCCCACTGATCAAAGGCATCGGGCCATTCAGAATGCCGCTGCGTGACTCCGGGACTCTGACGTCGACGCCGATGGAGAGTGTGAACTCATGAGTGTCGTTTCCGGACAGGCAACCGCAATGAATGCAGGGCAGTGCGTATGCAGGTAAGCGTGGTCATCCCGGCACACAATGCCCAGAAGCACTTGCAGGAAGCGGTCGACAGTGTGTTGAACCAGACCCATCGGGATTTTGAACTCATTCTGATCGATGATGGCTCGACTGACGCGACGCTGACGATCATGCGTGAGTTTGAGGAACGTGATCAGCGCGTGCGGGTGATTTCCCATCCGAACTGGGGAATACCTCGCTCACTCAATCATGCAATCGAACAGGCTCGCAATGAGTGGATCGCCCGGATGGATGCTGACGACATCATGCATCCGGAGCGACTGGAACGACAGGTCGCGTTCGTTCAGGAGAACCCTGATCTCGACGTTACTGGCACGTTAGTGACGTATATCGATCAGCGCGGTCGGGAAATTGGTCGCTGTCATCCAGTCGGTACCACTCGCGATTCGATCAAGGAGACACGTCAGGAGGGTCTGATCTCCGGAATCTATCATCCGACTGTTCTGATGAGACGCTCGACGGTTCAATCGGTTGGCGGCTATCGTCCTGAACTGTGGACCGCTGAGGATATAGATCTCTGGGCTCGAATCGATGACGCCGGAGCTAAGGTGCTGGTTCAAGCAGAGTACTTGCTTCAGTACCGAGTGCACGGCGGTTCATCGGCCTTCGGGAAAACTCGCGACGTTGAACTGGCCCGCGAATGGATCCGCGCCTGCTCCCTCAATCGCCGAGCGGGGATTGCCGAACCAACGCTGGAGGAGTTCCTGGAGCAGCGAAACTCGCGTCCACTGCTGCAACGGCTGAATCAGAACCGGCGGGAGATTGCCGATGCGTGCTATCGAACGGCGGTGTTGTCCTACGGGACGCGCGACTACCTGAGGTTGATCGTATATGTCGCAGGAGCAACGATCCTCGGTTCGCCGCACGTGCGCAGACAGGTCGAATGGCGTCTGTTGCGCCCGGTGACGAGCCGGCTCATCAGGACCAAAGAGGCATGATCGTTCGCGCCCGTTCGTAGTGGAATTGTATTCGAGCAACTGCACCGATCCGTGGATGGAACCAATATGTTCGTTAGTGTTGTCATCGCTGCGTACAATGCAGAGCCATTCTTGTGCGACCTCATGGAAAGCACGCTCGGGCAGACGCATGAGGACTTCGAAGTGGTCATCGTCGATGACGGTTCGACTGATCGAACGCTCGAACTGCTCCGCGAGTACGAAAAGCGTGACGACCGTGTCCGTGTAATCAGCCAGGAGAACCAGGGCGCAAGTATCGCCCGGAATCGTGCCATCGAGGCCGCACGGGCGGACTGGATCGCCTTGATGGACGCGGACGACACGATGGAGCCGAATCGACTCGAGCGTCAGATTGCCTTCATCGAGGAGCACCCCGAACTACACCTTGCCGCGACCATGGTGATCCACATCGATGCCGATGGCAGGGAGATAGGACGCAGTGTTCCAGTGCTGACCCGCCACGAGGAAGTTGAAGCCGCGAAACAGCGGGGCGACATCATTGGATTTCATCAGAATACGGTGCTGATGCGCCGTGATGTTTTTCAGGCAGTTGGCGGATATCGACACGAATTCTGGCCGGGTGAGGACATGGATCTCTGGGCCAGAATCGTCTATTCGGGATACCGTGTTCTCGTTCAGCCAGAGTACCTGGTTCGATACCGGGTTCACGGCTCTTCCGCCTCGGTGCAGACCAGAGAGTATCGCGAGAACGTACGCTGGATTCACACGTGCATCAACCGAAGGCTGAACGGGCTTCCCGAGCCGACTCGTGACGAGTACCTGCGGGGTCTGCAAAACGAGCCCTTGCTGACCCGGTTGAACATCAAGCGTATCGATACCGCATGGGTGTTCTACCGCAACGCGACGCTGGCGTTTGCAACTGGTAACCGCATTCAAGCCGCCTATCAGGTTGTGATCGCGTCCATTCTGGATCCGCTGCACGCAGTGCCGAAAGTCATCCGGAAGCTGCGCCAGTCGATCCCCGGGACCCGCTCGGCACACTAGGAGTTCATCGCGGCGTATGTCTGTTCTGGATCAAACAACTCATTCAAGTAACGATCCGGCAACCGGGGACGGTAGTGAATCGCCAGAGCGGTTGAACGTCCTCATATCTGCATTCTCTTGCTGGCCGGGAAAGGGGTCCGAGGCGGGAGTTGGCTGGAACTGGTCAACGATTGCTTCCCGGCACCACAACGTCTGGGTCCTGGTCTGGCCGGAGAATCGCCTGGCAATCGAAACCGAACTCGATCGAATGGACGGACCGAAGCCAAACTTCATCTACTGGCGTGTTCCGGGCTGGCCGGAGTCGTTGCTCCCGATCGACGAATACATGCGTATCTACTACGTTCTGTGGCAGCTGACGATCCTGCCAAGAGCATGGTGGCTGCACAAGCGGATCGGATTCGATGCGGTTCACCATCTCACGTTCAACACCATCGAACTGCCCGGATTTCTCTGGATACTGGGTGCACCGTTTTACTGGGGGCCTGTCGGCGGAGCCCAGGAGCCTCCCTCAAGCCTGCGGCATCACTTTGGTGGAGCATGGTTCGGCGAAGTGGTCCGGATTATCCGCAAGCGAATCGTCCCCTGGAACCCGTTGGTGAGAATGTCGCTCCGCCGCGCGAAGAAGGTACTGGCTGCCAACGAAGACACCGCGCGTCTGCTGGAAAAGTGCGGTGTAAAAGATCCGCCACGTGAACTGGAAACCGGCATCGATACCTCAACGATCGAGGTCGTGGACGAGTCGTCGGATCCGGAGCGACTGACGGTCCTCTGGGCCGGGAAGTTTTTCGCTCGGAAAGGACCGTTCCTGGCGATATCGGCGATCGCCGAAGCGAAACGCCGGGGCATTCCTGTGCGCATGCTGATTGCCGGTGATGGCCCCCAGGAGTCGGCGATGAAGCAACACATCAACGCTCTGGGGCTCGATGAGGATGTCGAACTCCTGGGGCGACTCAATCATCAGGAGATGACCGAGTTCTACCGTCGAGGAGACGTCCTGTTCTTCTCGAGCCTGCACGATACATCAGGCAACGTCATGCTGGAAGCAATGGCGCACGGTCTTCCGGTTCTGGCGCTGGATCAGCACGGGGCTGCAGAGATAGTCGACGAGTACAGCGGAATCAAAGTCCCGGTGGCTGATGAGCAATCCGTGCTCACGGGGTTCGCGGATGGCATGCAGACGTTCTACGAGAATCCGGATCAGCGCAAATCCATGGGCTATTCGGCACGTAAGCGGGTTGAAGCAAAATACTCATGGAGTCGGAAGAACGAATTGATCCGGGATCTGTACGTCTCTGAATCGACGGTCAAAGCGTGAGCATCGAGCGGTTGCGGTTATGCCGGCCACTCAAACAGTCTGAAACACAGGAGAACCGGTGACAGCAAACGCCCGGCTGAGCATCATCATCAACAACTTCAATTATGAGCGGTTTCTGCCCGCTGCAATCCAGAGTGCCCTGGATCAGACCTGGGCCGAGACCGAGGTCATAGTTGTCGATGACGGCTCCAGTGATGGGTCTGCCTCTGTCATCCAGTGGTTTGGGGATGCAGTGATTCCGGTCTTCAAGGAGAACGGTGGGCAAGCCTCCGCGATTAACGTCGGCTTTCGGGCGAGTTCCGGGGATGCCGTGATATTCCTCGACGCTGACGACGTGCTGGAATCTCACATTGGCGAGCGAGTGATGGCGATCGTCAACCACGAACCCGATGTTGCGAAGATCCAGTTCCGGCTCCGGATGATCGATGGTGATGGCGAGGATCTCGGCGCGGTTGTGCCGCCATCGTGGCAGTTATTACCGAACGGCGATCTGCGTTCCTGGATCGTCCGGCATCGCTCTTACGTCTATCCGCCGACAAGCGGCAACGCCTTCACCCGGGCAGCACTCAAAGAGATCTGGCCGATTCCCGAGACGACGTTCAGGATCTCCGCCGATCAATACCTTCATCATGCCACGCCGCTTGTCGGCACAGTGAGAGCCATCGACACAGTCGGCGGACGCTATCGCCTGCATCAGTCCAACCACTATGTAACGCGAGAAATCGATCTGAATCGGGTCAGAACCGAGATCGTCATCAGCCGTGACGGGCATCCCTTCTATCGGGAGATTGCGGAACGTACCGGCCTCTACGCGTACCCGCGGACGTATCTGGATGTCAGTGACCGAATCCTGTTCGGCTTGCGGTTGACATCGCTGAAACTCGATCCCGGACGCCATCCAGTACCCGGGGATAGTGTTTTCCGCCTCGGCATTCGCGGGATTCTCGCGACCGTCAGAGCACCGGATTCGTCACTCGCACGCAAGCTGTTTCAGAGCATCTGGTTTGCGGGCGTCGCGTTGCTGCCTCGTCGACAAGCTGCCTGGATCGTTCTGCAACGAATGCAGGTCAACACTCCCGCCCAGCGTTCCGATTCGAAGGAATCTGGGCGAGTTCGGAGCCTGTTTGTCCGCCTGATTTCTCGAAAATCTGGGAACGATATCGAGATGAACCCCGAAAACGCACCGAAACGAGGTGTTGGCAATGGATGAGTCTCGGCAAGGGGGGCAAGTCCAAGACCCTGAACAAATGCGACTGGTCAAGCTGGCCTGGCTCGCACTGATCTGGGGTGTGCTCCTCGCGCCGATGTTCATGACGTTCGCCCACCCTGGAACCGCCGGTCCCGAGTTCTATTCCGCGGCGGAGCCAGTGCAACGCGTGCCGAGTGGGCCGTTGGCGCCGCTGTTGATCCTGCTCGCCCAATACGGTCTTCTCGGGATCGGTGCGGCAGCAGTCATCATAGCGGTTCGCGTACCGAAGCCATTGACTTCTGGACTCGGGCTCTGGCTCGGGGCAATGCTTATGACGATGGGCCCGTTCCTGGCGATGTTCTTCGGCGCCGAACCTGGGCTTCGCAGCGCGATTGTCCGGATTCCGATTATCTTCACGGCAGCGTTTCTGTTACCCAGTCCCGGGGTCGATTGGTTTGTTCGGAGATGCAAAGGGGTCATCGAGTTCTACACAGCGATGTCCCTGGGAGCAATGCTTGTCGCCCAGCAGTGGGTGCTGACGACCGACTACGCCGGGTCGATCATCCCGGGTATTTCGATCCGTTTACACGGCATCGCCGGACACGCGAACAATTTTGCGCTGCTTCTGCTGGTCTACCTGATCATCGGATGGATAGTTCCGGCCCGGACCGTCCGGGAGCGGTTCATGCTCGGCATGATTCTGACTGCGCTGGTACTCACGCAATCGAAGACGATCTTTCTCGTTACCGCAATCGTGTACGTCATCAGGCTGTTCTACATGAGCGGGATGACGCGCTTGCTTGCTCCCTACCTGCTGGCGGTGGGAGCCACGACGACCGCCCTGGTGGCTACCTTCATCAATCCGCGGTGGCCGGGTGAACTCGTCAGCCATATCTTCACCGAAGACGTCGTTACGCTGACCGGTCGGACCAACGTCTGGGAGTTTACGACCGAGTTATGGCGTGAGAATCCGATATTCGGTTATGGGGTGAATCTCTGGGACCAGCGGATGGCTCTGGACTTTGCCTCGATGTATGGCTGGTTGCCCGAACACGCTCACAACCAGTTCTATCAGACACTCGGTGAAGCCGGGCTCGTCGGCCTTACCGGCCTGCTGATATTCACCGTTATTCTGATCATGTACGCCGTTCGGCACCACTCCTGGACCCGTGGTGCGTCGCTGGCTCTGGTCGTGACGCTTCTGGTTCGTGCGATTACCGAACTCTCGATGCACGGTGATCTCGGGGAATCATTCTTCGCGTTCTTCGTCACATTTGCTGCGTTGATTGTCATAAGTGCCGAAGCGCCGGAAACGGTGCGAGAGCAACGACCGTCCAGTCAGTCTGTCGTGCCCGCGATGCAATCTGCCGCCGGGACGATTCCGGCGGATCATCCCGGGGCTGTGGCTCCGGTTACGAGTTATTTCAGATCGGATATGAATGAGTCGTCCAGCGCGGAAGAATCGCGCTGGCCGTAATGTAAGGAGCCGTTCACTTGCGAGTTGCCTGTTTGATCCCGTCTTTTCAGCCTTATCGTGTCCCTGTTTTCGATGTCATGCACGAAGAGCTCGGCGACGATTTCACGGTGTTCACGCTTTCTGACCCGCCTCAGCGTAACGATCGACTCGGACTGGAACGCGGGAATTTCAACCGCCGGCTCGTGAAGGGGCGCTATCTTCCACTGGCGCCGCTCGAGCCGGAAGGGTTGCAGACGCCGACGAACTTCGTAATGGGGCCGGGCTTTCCGCTTCATCTGCGTGAGGAAGATCCGGACGTTGTGATCGCAATGAATTTCACATCGTGGACGCTCGCATCGATCGCGATGGGTTACCCCACGGTTGTCTTCTGGGAAGGCACCCGGCATACCGAGCGGACAGTCGGGCGCTGGCGCCGAGGGATTCGCCGGCAGATGACACGGCGAGCGGAGGAGTTTGTGGTCTGTGGACCACTGGCCGAGGAGTACCTGGTAGATGTGCTCCGCGCACCGCAGGAACGGGTTCGAATCGGTGGAACAGCGGCAGCGCCGCCTCCCGAGGAGTATCGAAACCTCGGGCCGCGGAGAGTGCTGCCCGACGAGCCGATCCGGTTTCTCTATGTCGGTCAGATGATCGGCCGCAAGGGAGTCACGCATCTGATCAGTGCCGTCGAAGAACTGAAACGGCGCACTGACCTGCCGCGACCGTTCGAAGTCTGGTTGTCCGGTGACGGACCCCGGCGGGAAGAACTCGAGCAGCAGGCACGTGATGCCGGAGTGGCCGACATCGTGAAGTTCCTCGGCCACACATCATACGATGAGGTCTGGTCACTCTACTCACGGGCGCACGTGTTTATCATGCCGACGTTGCAGGATCACTGGCCCCTGGTCGTTCCGGAAGCGATGTCTATGGGCCTGCCAATGATGATCTCGCACTATGCCGGCAATGTGCCCGAGTTCGTCCATGAAAATCGCAACGGATTCGTGCTGGAACCGACTGACCACCGTGGAATCGCTGACAACATGGAAACGTACATCCGCGATACCGGGCAGGTCGAGCGCCACAGTGTTCAGAGCCTGGAAATGGTTGCGCCGTATACGCCAGAGTGGGCGGCGGAAGGGTTCCTGTCTGCGGCGCGCGATGTTCACGAACGTCGGAACGCGCTGGCCGCTGGCTGACCGCGCGCAAAGGCAGAAACAAAGAACCGGGGCGGTGTTAACCGCCCCGGTTTTATTGCGATTCGTTCTCTGATCGGTACAGGTTATTCGGCTTCGTACCAGATGCTCCAGTTGTCGCTACCTGCGCTCTGGAAGGAGAAGATGTTGTCTCCGTTCGGCTCCTGTGTGCGATAGCGGACGATAACTTCTGGTCGACCATCGCGCGGATCAAGTCTGGAGTCGCGGACGGTCATCGATCCGGTAATTCCTTCTGCGTACTGACCGGTCGACGGATCCGCGGTGTGATAGCGGTTCTCCTGCAATCGGATCGCGGACCACTCGTTCTTGATCAGTGACAGTCCAACCAGGTCGATGTTCTCGTTGGTGCCGTGTGTCACAAAACCGGCGAGTCCGTTGTCTTCCGATACCGAATTCTGGAACCGTACGTTTTCGGACCATTCGACATTCAGGCCGCCGCGATCGTTCCAGTATGCATGTACATCTTCGACGACAACATCGCGTGCGCCGTATACCGAGACGCCAGCCCAGGTGTTGCTCCAGACCCGTGCGCCGGTAAGTCGGACGTCGCGGGTGATGGACTGGTTCAGATCGCCGTCGATGTGAATACCGGTTCCTTCAACGTCGTGGGCTTCGATGTTCCGCAGCGTTCCGCCGGTCACACCGTTCAGCATGGTGCCGAAGGACTCGCGGTTGATTCCGATGATGTCGTGGACCCGGATATTCTCGATCGTGATGTTCCGGGAGTCCCATGGCTGAACACGGATGCCCTGGAACCCGACGGTGCCGAATCCGCTGCGATTGACCTGGTCCTTGCTGCCGTCAAAGGTCAGGTCGGCAACCCGGGTGTTGCTGTGCATCACGATGCCAACCTGGTGCGCATGGTTTTCGATCGTGTTCGGAATGACCTTGATCGTTGTGCGATCACGCCCCGCGCCGACGAGGCTCATCCCGTTCGGAAGTTCGATTTCCGTAGAGGATGGCTGCCAGTAGGTTCCGGCGCGGATCATGTAGGTGCCTTCAGGCAGGTAAACCTGCGACTGGCCCTGAGCCTGTGCCCGCTCGATTGCTCGCTTGATGCTGTCAGTATCGTCGGCGCTTCCATTACCGCGAGCGCCATGGTCGCGGACATTGACGGCACCTGCAGGAGTCGAACCGGTTTCGTCGTCACTGTTGCTGCCGCTGCTGCTACGCTGACCTTGCGGTCCGTTGCCATCCGGTCCGCGACCGTTGGCGCGCAGGAACTCGACTTCGGCGTTACCGAGATGGCCGAGCAGGACTTCGTAGTGGGATCCGGCGTTCTCTGGATGGTGCTCGAAGCGGGCGCGTTCGAAGTACTGCGTTACCAGACCGGTGTCTGGATCAACGAATTCTTCGGAGATCGGATAGCCGAACAGTGCAAGCGATTCGCGGAAGGAGACGCCGGGATCACCGAAGTCCAGGCCATGGTTGTTCCAGTACTCTCGGAAGAGCCCGCTGAGGTTGTGCCCGGTTTCTTCAAAGAACCGGCCCTCGCCGTTGCCGCTTGATCTTGGCTGGAAGGCTTCATGGGCCAGGAGGCCGCGTCGTTCAGCCTCTTGCAGACCGAGGTGTCCGAGGAGGACGATGTACGGGGTTCCGGCGTTTTCTGGGTGGAGTTCGAGTCGCTGTCGTTCGAAGTACTGAACCAGGCGGCCATTCTCTTCACCCACCTCAGATACGGCGTATCCGAAGACGGGCAGGCCACCGGCTGCTTCGTAATAGTTCTGGAATTCCGGATCTATCTCGTATCCCGTTGGGGAAGATGCAAACGAGTAGGCTACCGGGAAGGCAATGAGGGCGGCCAGGCCGAGAAATAGCCCCAGCCGATACCGCGTAATGTTGAACATCTGTCCGCTCCACTCCTGGTATGGGCTCTGCCCACAAGTGGGCAAACCTCACCGAAGTGAAACGCGACAGTTTCTGGACTTCGTTGTCCTCAACTGGCAGCCTGGCTGTCTCTCAAGCAGGAGACCCATGGCTTTGCGTCCCCGTCTCACGACGGGTTTGCCCTTATCAGCAAGCCCCAGTCTACGTTCTCCGCGTAAGTGGAGCATGAGAGATTGGTGCAGACTAAGGTGTCCGATACTCCCAGTACCATCGGGACGTCTTTACCACGTCTTGGGAGCACTGGATGAAACGCAGATTCGGAAAGTGTTTTCCCATTCATCAGGGACAGAAGTACTGCACTATGCGTACGCAGGTTCGAAATCCGGACACACTATTGGTCACTGTACCCGGTGTGCTGATGATTTCCCTGATTTCTGAAGGGCCGAAGCCGAATCTTCCTGTAGCTGCCAGCGTGATTGGTTCAGGCGTCACGCCACGTGACCGGATCCGAGACGGAAAGTCGCTCGAGATCCGGACTATTTCACCATGCAGACGCCTCGCCCTGGCTTTTCGCCCTCGAGTAAACTGTTAGTACGCTGAACGTTCTACCCGGGAACTGGTGATTGCAGAGATGATGCTCCCCGAAATACTCAAAGGTGTGCGCCAGCGGTGGTGGGTACTTGTTCTGTTCCCGCTCCTCAGTGTGCTTGCTGCATTCGCAATCAGTTCCACGATGACGGAGATTTACCGGGCCGACACCACACTGCTCATCGAGCATCAGATGGCCGGTGGAACCAGCGACTTGCAAAGCATCCAGGCAGCCGAACGCCGCACCCAGACGTTCAGCCGACTGATCACGAGCCGTTCGGTACTCGAACCGACAATTGCCGACCTCGATCTGGAACGAGGTCTTGAAGAACTCCGGCAATCCGTGTCGGTATCCGCAACCCGGGAAACCCAGCTCGTCACGATCTCGGTGGAAGATCCAGATCCCGACCGCGCCGCGCAAATCGCCGACGAAATCGGGCGTCAGTTTGCTGACTTCGTGTCCCTCATCCAGACGCCAGTGACCGGTGAGCAGGAAGAAGATCTCAATGCACTGGTGTCACAGCTCGACGAGCAGATTTCCGACACGCGTGAACAGATCGATGAGATTCAGGCCGATGGTGGACCGGAATCGGGTGCCGAGGAGATGGAACTTGCCGAACTCGAGGAATCGCTCGAGCGCATGGAACGCTCGTTGGATGCGATTGCTCTGCTGCGGGAAAACGTTGACGGAACCGATTCGGCTGCCGGATCGCAGGTCTTCATCGTGGAGCAAGCTGCTGCCCCAGGTGCACCGGTAAGCCCGAGAGTCATGATGAACATGGCGCTGGCTGGATTTCTGGGACTTCTCCTCGGGGGAGGTGCTGTCGTTGGCCTCACCTGGCGCGATGACAAGGTCAAGACCGAGCAGGATGTACGCCGGTTGATTGACCGTCCGGTCCTTGGCAAGGTGCCGACCGTCGATTTCCCGGATCAGGCGGAGAAGATTCACTCCGAGCGCTCGATGAGTGGTGAGATCTTCCGCCAGCTCCGAACGAACCTGCAGTTCACGATGGTGGATCGCAGTGTTCGGTCGTTCTCAGTAACCAGTATCAACCCTGGCGACGGGAAGACGACGATTGCATCCAACCTGGCGATCGTTCTTGCCCAGGGTGGTCAGCGGGTGATGCTGGTTGATGCAGATATGCGTCGTCCGCAGTTGCATACCCGGTTCCATCGCGTGCGGAACGATCGTGGCCTGAGCAACCTGCTCTTGCAGTCGCCGGCAGTTATCGAGGACGTTGTTCAGTCAACCACCATCAAGAATCTGAAAGTGCTCACCTCCGGCCCGCTCCCGCCAAACCCGCCGGACCTTCTGGGATCGTCACGGATGAGGGCGCTTGTGTCGGCACTCGAGGAAACCGCGGACATTGTGATATTCGATGCTCCCCCGCTGGCGATCACCGATTCACTCCTCCTGTCGAGCCTTTCCGATGGAATGCTCGTCGTGATTCGGGCCGGTCAGAATCGTACCGGTGATGTGGCGGAGAGTCTGGGGCGCGCATCTCAAACAAACGTTCCGATTCTCGGCATTGTCCTCAATGGTCTGCCACGGCACTCGCAGGAAGCCTATCGGGTTTATCAGCAGTATTACTCGGACATGGAAACCGTCGAGGCCGACTACGTTCCAGCCTCGAGAACACGATGGCTCCGTCGAATCCTCGGTCGCGGAACGTCGTAGCTTTCATCTTCGGCTTCCCTACGGGACGCACTAATTCGCGAGCATCGCTTTTTTTGCTTCATGCGATAGACTGCGTGTACACCGACGTAGATGAATATACCGGAACTGACTCTGTGCCTGATTGCATGAAGTGAGGGTCAAATGCTGGTGCGAGGACTGTTGCGACGAGTCAGTGTTATTTCCGCTGTCGCGATTCTGATTACGGCTGTGACCGCGTGCGGGGATGAGACCAATGATTCGGCAGGTGGCGCGGGTGATGACCGGGACGATCGGGCTGCGGAAGTCCTTCGCGAAGCCGATCGGGATCTCGACTTTCCGCTGTATGCTCCTTTTGAACTTCATGCTATGGAACCGTCCGTGGATGCACCTCCAGGCGACTTGAATCCTCCTTTTGTGACGATGAATCTGGTTGATCCGGAGGAGCCTCAGCGGCGGATTCAGTTTCACCAGGAGAAAGGTCCACCGGGAACAGTCGCTCCTCCCCCGAACATTGAAGATGAACGCACTGTTGACATTCAGGGCCACGACGCTGAACTCATCACCGGCTCCCGAGAGGGTCGGGAAATGGTGCTTCTGCAATGGGACATGGGCGAGCAGTCATTCGTACTGGCAGCAACTGATGTGGACGTCGACAGAGTTGTGCAGATCGCAGAGTCGATTGAGCCGATAGACGAAGACTAGCTCGAACAAGGGTTCGTATGCCGGTCTACATGTTAAGTCGCGGCCCGATCACAACGAGATCCGTAATCCGATGGAGGTCGGGCGCCAGAACGCCCGATCTGACCTCATTGGAGCGGGCGACCATCCAGATCGGTCCCGTCAGCGTCGTTGAACCCATCCTCGGCTAGTTTCACGTCCGAATTCGGTGGAATCCCCTTGGCATCGAACGCATCCGTAAGTGTGACCCTACCTGGCCATACAACGAAGTCGTGAATGATGCTCGTGTCGTTGGTCCCACTATAGATCCCGGCCCACGCGGCACCTGATCGCTGGCTGACGGGAATCCATGCGCCGCCCGACAGGTCGGCTCCATTTGCGAACGCTCTGATGTGTTCGCCTTTGTCGATGATGGTCAGGTCTATCCTCGCACCGTCTTCGATCATAGAGGTATTCCCTCCGGTACTC
>SLMJ01000105.1 GCA_007133615.1 Thermomicrobiaceae bacterium
CCTGAAGCAATTTGAAATGATGATTGCCACGCATCTGTAACGCCCCGGGCGGTGGTGGCACCTTACTGATGTCAGCTAATCCCTACACTAACTTGATACGAGCCAACTACTGGCAATCACCACAAGATTAGCCTGAGGTCAGTCTTTCACCTGCATGGTCGCCTGAGGGAGGGAAAACCGCATGAGCCAGGATGCCACGGTTGTTACCGATCTCCTCACCCGCCGGTTCGGGGAGAGACTGGCGCTCGATTCGCTGACGCTGAGCGTGGCAGCCGGCGAGGTGTTTGGTTTGCTCGGGCACAACGGCGCTGGAAAGACGACCGCCGTCCGGCTCCTGAACGGCCTCCTCACACCAACTTCTGGCACTGCTTCTGTACTCGGGCTCTCACCAGTCGACCATGGGCCGGACGTCCGTTCCAGAACTGGCGTCCTGACGGAGACTCCGGCGCTCGATGATCGTCTCACCGGTCGCGAGAACCTGCGTTTCTACGCACGCCTGTTCGGGCTGTCTCGTCATGAAGCAGCAAGCCGAATCGATGACCTGCTCGACATGTTCAGTCTCAGTGATCGGGGCGACGAACACGTTTCGACGTACAGCCGTGGGATGCGGCAACGCATCGCGCTCTCGCGGGCAATGCTCCACCATCCAGAGATCCTGTTTCTCGATGAACCGACATCCGGACTTGATCCCGTTGCCTCCCGCGAGGTGCAGGACATGATATTGATGCTCCGTGAGCAGGGAAAGACGATCTTTCTGTGTACCCACAACCTCGAGGAAGCCGAGCGCGTGTGCGACCGGGTAGCTGTGCTGGAGCAGGGACAGGTTATCGCGCTGGGCAGTCCCCGTGAACTGGCCGCGCAAGTTTCCCCTCCCCAGATTGAAATCGAGGTCGAACCATCACACCGGGAAGCTGCAGCCTCGCTGATCAGAGAATCCTGGCCCAACGTATTACTCGGTTCAGACAAAGAGGCGACGATCTCACTCGGAGGATTAGCCAGGGCCGACATCCCGAACATTCTTCGCGCGCTCGCGATCGGCGAGATCAACATCTACCAGGTCGTATCCCAGCAGTTATCGCTGGAGGATGTGTACTTTGCCCTCCATAAGAGAATGGTGGATCTATGAACTGGGGCGCAATCCGGGCAATCGTCGGCAAAGACATGATGGTCGTGCGGCGGAGCAAAGCGGTCATGCTGCCGATCATCCTGGTTCCGTTGATGCTCCTGGTGATTGCGCCAGTGGCCGTAATCTTCGCAGCTCAGAACGAGACCGCCGCGCAGGACACACTCCAGGAAATGAGCCGGTTCATCGAACAGATGCCAGCCGGAATGAGCGAAGCTGTTGACGCGCGGGAAACCGACGCCGAAAAGATGATCATTCTGACGATCATCTACATGATGGCGCCGCTCTATCTCGTCATACCGCTACTGGTGGCAACCGTCATGGCTGCAGATAGCTTCGCGGGAGAGAAGGAACGCAAGACGATTGAGGCGCTGCTGTATGCGCCCATGACAGATCGGGAACTACTCATTGCCAAGGTCCTGTCTTCATGGATCCCGGCGGTGGGCGTGGGGTTGATCGGGTTCATCGCCTATGGAGTAGTTGTGAACGTAGCCGGCTGGCCGGTTATGGGTGAGATCTACTTCCCGACTGCAATGTGGATTCTGCTGGCACTCTGGGTTACCCCGGCAATTGCGGCAACGGCTCAAGGGGTCATGGTTCTGGTCTCGTCGAGGGTGAACACCTTTCAGGAGGCGTATCAACTTGGCGGGCTGATCGTCTTGCCGGTGGTGGTCCTCGTGGTCGGCCAGGCGGCAGGCGTTATCTACTTCAGCCTCTGGCTCGTCGTGCTCCTCGGAGCGGTCATCTGGCTGATCAATGCTGTTCTGTTCACGCTGGCGGCGGACCGGTTCCGGCGAGAACGTCTGCTTCTTGCCGGGGTGTAGGCCGTTTCGCACGAGTATCGACCGCGGCGGGACGTATTTGAGAGGCAATTGAGCCGCCGGCTGCCACCACTACCAGGTCCATTTTGCTGATTCTCCGAGTACGGAGGGCGTGAAGCGCTTAGCGAAGGACGTGCTGCCCGCATGAACCATGAGTGGCTTGTGCACTTGCATTCAACGACGAATAGTCGCTCCGAGAGCTCGCGCTTCGCTACGGATAACCGGCTCCAGGCACATCGACCTCAATAACCTCCACCTGGGCGTGCCCATCCTCCCCAAACTTGTTAGCCATAAGGAATAACGTCTTCCGGCCAGGTCCGCCGAGCATACAGGCCACGCATGAGAGTCCGGTCGAGACGCGATCGAGGATCTCGCCACCCTCAGCAACGCGGAGGCAATCGTTCGACAGCGCGTCCGCTACCCATACAGCGCCCTCAGCATCAAGGCATATCCCATCAGGGCAGATTGTGGGAGCGCTCTTCGAGAATTGCGCCCAGACACGTCGATTGGACAGCGAGCCGTCGGTGCCGATTTCGAACGCCGTCAGGCAGGGATCGAGCGACTCGGCGACAATAAGCGTTCTTCCGTCCGGTGTAATCACTGAGCCGTTTGGCGCCCGTAGCTCTTCTGCGACAACGCTGACCGTCCCATCAGGATCAACGCGAATGATGGTCGCGGTTGGAAGGTCCGAGTCCTGATAGTATCGCTCGGGATTCCGCCGAAACGCAGTCGAGAACACTCGCTCACCGCTAAAGGCAAGTGGATCGAATCCAAAGTTGCCAACGTACGCTCGCCCTTGCATATCGACGACCATATCGTTGCACGGTCCCCCAGCAATGTCACTGAGATCTGCATGCTCAATCAGTCGTCCTGATTCGATTCGCAGGACTCTTCGGTCTAGCATCGAAACGATGAGCATGTGCCCATCTGGCAGCCAACCGAGGCCGGAAGGCTGTCCCTCAACCTCCACCACCGGCTCGACCCGACCCGTAAGATCTACCGTCATCACCTGCTTGTTCCGAATATCCGAAAACCAGAGCTTGCCATCGCGCCAGCGTGGTCCCTCTCCAAATCCAAGTCCACCGGCGAGTAAAGTTGCCTGCCGCATTCGGTACTCCCGTCTACGACCACCCTGTTCGGGCTACACACACTTCGGCCAAATCGATCGTGTAATTGTGACTATCGAGAACGACCATACGGGTTTCGGTCATCAACTGCGTCCTGTGGCTTGATCAATCCAGCATGCTCGCGCAAATCGATCGCCGGCAGCAACGCAATCTGCAATATGAACTCCCGCGGGTACCGGATAGACTCATGCGGCAAAGTGCTCAAACCCACGACGCGATTCTCAGTGTCGCGTCAGATACCGTTTGGAACCCTTGATTGAGCCTCACGGTTCGGTGTGCTCCCCGGAGGACAATCACTGGGAGTTGCTGTTGCCTTGACACATACCTTGTTGAGATAACTATATTGAAGCAGCTTCCAAGCCGCAACGCAATGCGAGCGGTCCTGACGGTAAACCTGAAGTAGGCCGTGGCCGTATCAGTCACGCTTCATCGATCCCGGTCAGGATCTGCGCCCTGGCCGGTACAAAGTTCACTCTTTGCCGCTGGCGCCGTCAATCAGGTGCTCGTAGATCTGCGGACCGAGGTCGAAACAGATGTAGGGCGCATCACCGACCGTCCAGGCGTCGTGGCCCGGCGGAATGACGATGCACTCATCTTCGCCGACCTCTGCGGTCGATCCATCGACCATCTTCACACCGAGTCGTCCGGAAACGGTGCAGAGGATATGGGGTGCGAGGCAGGAATCAGTGCCCTCAATGGGTGCAGCGTGCTCAATGTATCGCCAGCCCGGTTCAAATGTTAAGCGATAGACTTCCGCTCCCCCGATTTCGACCACCGTGGCCGACCCCTTGGGATACTCTTTTAGCTCATCGATT
This sequence comes from Thermomicrobiaceae bacterium, assembly GCA_007133615.1. Lineage (GTDB taxonomy): Bacteria > Chloroflexota > Chloroflexia > Thermomicrobiales > Thermomicrobiaceae > SLMJ01. The sequence goes on from SLMJ01000105.1 coordinate 3,887, forward strand.
TCGGCGAATTGCATCTTCACCATACCGCTCATGATCGGCCTCCCGATTCAACCGAGTAAGCGCCCAGGTCGTGCATGCGTTGCTGCAGGATCCATGTCCGACCCGAAGCCAGACGAAAGAAAGTGTGCTCTTGTCATAACGTCACATCCAGATTACTCCTGGTGCGTTTGCGATGTCAATATGAGACGGGCATGCGGTGCACGAAGGAGGTCCTGCCGCACGTGCGGTAGCGTCCGTGAGGGAACGGTCACTTCGGTAATGGTGCAGCCAACAACATGATCGGCTGAGCCGTTTGCAGACCTGCGCCGAAGCAGAGTGGGTACATTTCGTGGCGCGAAAGCCAGGACCTCTGTAACGGAGCCCCATACGAGACTGGCCCGGTGGCGGTGTCGTCACCAGGCCATCAGTTCGCGCACGTCACCGGCTATGGCGTCACAATGTTGAACGATTCTCCAAAGGTGTCCATCAGCCCCATGAGTTTGCCAAGCTTTTCCGGATCGCCTTCTACCTCGATGTCGCCCGATTGAATCGCCTGTTCCAGTGTCGCAGTACCAAACAGCACTCTGTCGAACGTACCGCGGGTCAGCGTGAACGAGACGTCTGCATCCGGCGACAGAATAGCCGGTGGGCTCAGGAGATACGTCAACGCCGAGTTTTCGAGATTCAGAACATACCGCTGATCGACGTCCGAGAAGGTCCAGTTGATTACGATATGCATACCATGGGCCTCCGGACCATTCAGGCGAACACCAAGGAAATCGAAGACCATCGGAATGGTCAACTGACTCGCGAGGTCAGCGGGCGTTCCGGCCGCTTCCGCACTCTGCACGCCGTTGCGCAGCTCGTAGGCACCAGTCAGGTAGAAGTTGCGTGTAACCGCTGACTCGGCCTGGTATCCGAGCTGCTCGAGCGCGTCTGCCTGGAGATGCTTCGCTTCCTGGTTCTGAGGATCGGCGAAGACCACCTTGTTGACCACTTCGGCTACCCAGCGATACTCGCCGTTCTCAAAGTCTTTGCGTGCCTTTGCCAGAACCTCGTCTGCCGATCCCATGTACGCGACGAATTTCTTCGCGGACTCCTCGGGTGGAAGAGGGAACAGGTTGGCGGGGTTTGCGTCAAACCAGCCGAGATACTTCTGGTAGATGGCTTTGATGTTGAAATTGTGCGTTCCATAGTAGCCGCGCAGGAACCATTGCTGGTTCAGGTGTTCCGGTGGCTCGAGCATCTCCGCGATCTCGATTCCGGTGTAGCCATGATTCATCAGTCGCAGGGTCTGGTCATGCACGTATTTGTACATATCGCGCTGCGCTTTGAGGAATGCGACTACGGTCTCCTGCCCCCACTTTGGCCAGTGATGCTGGGCTATGATCACGTCGGTCCGGTGGCCATAAAGCGCGATCGCCTCGTTGAGAAAGTAGGACCAGGCGTTGGCGTCGCGCACCTGAGCGCCTCGCGGAGTCAGGATGTTGTGCATCGTGTCTGTGGCCAGCTCAGCTGAGTTGAAAACCCGGAACTGTGGGAAGTAGATGGTCATTTCGGCCGGCGCTTCCGTGTCTGGCGCGAGTTGGAAAACCATCTCTACCCCGGCGATCGACTTCGCCTGGCCGGTTTCGGTAATGACGTCTGTCGGGGGGATCAGGCTCACAAAACCCACTGAGCGAGTCTTGCCGAGTCCGGCGTCGACCTGTCCCTTTTCTCCACGCGGCAGGTACGGCGCGAACATGTACTCCGCCCGCCGGGTCATTGCGTGGCCCGCCATCACATTCTCGCTGACGGCTGCCTCCAGAAAGCCTTCGGGCGCGATTACTCTGGCGCCTCGGGCGAGATCATCCTGAGAAAGAACTCCTCGAACACCACCAAAATGATCGATGTGACTGTGCGTATAGATCACGGCCGCAACAGGCTTTTTCGGGCGATTCTCGTAGTAGAGATCGAGTGCCGCACGAGCGACTTCGTTAGAGACGAGTGGATCGATGACAATGATTCCATCGCTGCCCTCAACGATCGTCATGTTCGATAGATCGAACCCGCGGACCTGATAAATAGCATCTGCGACCACTTCGAACAGACCATGGTTCATATTGAGTCCAGCGTGACGCCACAGGCTGGGGTTGACGGTTGGCGGCGCCGTGTCCTGACACAGAAACGCATATGAGCGCAAATCCCAGACTTCCTGCCCGTCGTCAGTAGTGAC
>SLMJ01000224.1 GCA_007133615.1 Thermomicrobiaceae bacterium
CGACGGAGCTCGTGCTGGCATCGACCACATAGAACCGGGTGGTGGCGGCTGCCTCGGATTCATCCCAGAATGATTCCCTGAGCTCGAGATGCGGTTTGGGCGAAAACAACCCGGAGTTATGCGAACGCCAGCGTGGGGACTCGTGGCCAATTGCCTGAATTGCGTCCCAGGTGTGGACTTCGAGTAGCAGGATGCCACCCGAGTCTAGCGCTACTCGGCATTTCTGCAGAATCATCCTCGCGTCTTGCGGTCGAAACACATTGAGTTCGCCGAAGATCATCATGACGAACCCGTAGCCAGATCCAACGTCGACGTGCCGAACATCGCCCTCAATGAACGTGCAATCCGGGTAGTTCGTCCGTGCGTACGCGATCGACGACGGCGAATAATCGACGCCAACATACTTGTGCCCTAGCCGTGCGAACCGTCCTGCATAAAGCCCTGGACCACAGCCGAGATCAAGCATTCGCACAGGTTTCGAATTCAGAACCTCGGAATGAATCCAGTTGACATGTTGATCAATAGTTGATTGTCGCCGGCTGGCAGCATCGTGGGCATCACTCAGATGTTCCCGAAGCATCCGTTCGCTGAATCCGGGCTCGTTCCACGGAATGTTGTCCCCTTCGGCCCACGGTGCGGGGTGCGGATCGCGGTTGACGATGTCGAAGAGGTTCACAGAATTGTCCGATCAGTGGCGGCTATGGTGCTTCCTCATGCCCCGTCCCGAGCGACTGGCGGGACCCGCGGGGCATGGCCCAGTCGGCTTTGGGGTCGTCGACGGTCACCTGGCGAATGCCATGCGGGAACTGTGACTGGATCATCTCGTATTGATTGAGCAGGTCATCAGGCGGGGTCCAGTCGTGCAGGTACATGACCTCGCTGATCTCCGCCTGCAGGAGTTCCTTGGTACAGCCGAAGCACGGCCGCATGGTGGTGTAGACCGCCGCTCCGCGAACTTCGATTCCAAACCGGGCAGCGGTCAACAAGGTGTTCTGCTCCGCATGAACGCAGATACAGACATCGTACCCGGCGCCGGACGGAAATTTCCCGGGATCATTGCAGCGCTCGCAGCCACCTTCATCGCAGTTCAGCATACCCATCGGGGTGCCGTTGTATCCGGTGGCGATCACACGATCATCAAGCACCACCACCGCACCGACGCGACTACCGATACAGTTAGCCCGCTCGCGAACGGCTAGCGCGATACCCATGTAGTAGGCGTCGCGGTCGATCCGACCGGTCTGTTTCTGCTGGGTCATGCTGCCGTCCCCTCACGGGCTCAATGGTTCAGACGATGTTGCGCGTGCATCCTATCAAGCAGTGTGGTCAGCGGGCTACACCCGAATCGGACCCGGGCCGGGGTCAACTGACTTAGGCGAACGCCCGGCGTTCGCCTCAGCTTTGCTCATGGCCCACATTGCCAGGAGCAGTGACGCAATGATCGTCAGCGTCCAGTCCGGAGTCGGGATCGGCCAGTAGCTGTCGGCGACACTGCGAAGACTGACGAGGAATGCGCCGATCAGCGTCGGAACGGCAATCCGCATGAATGTCCGGGAGCTTGATCCCCGGGGGAGAATCACCCCGAGCAACAACCCCAATCCGAACATTGATAACACCACGAACCAGCCGTTTTCGGTCAACCAGATGAGTAGAGAAGCTGTGCGGTGAAAGAAATGATCGCAGCTGCCGCGTTGGCCTGGGTAAGTCCGATCACATATATCGGGGTAAACCTCGGGCTTGCTGATGACTCGGAATCGTCCTGCGCTGACATTGCGTTGCGTACCCTTCCCGTGCGCAGCGCGATCTTAGCAGGGTGTGCTGGCTGGGTCCGACACGAGAACTCTGGCCCTCCACGGAGATGCTAAGATCTCACCCAACGTGACGGAAGAAGCCGGAAAGGAATTTCGCCCGCTGTGCCCCTCGAACTTGCAGTGGTGGTGCTGACCATCGTGACGACGGTGATCGTATATCTGCTCGTCAGGCTGCGCGGCCGGCGGCGAAAGTAATCAGGTACAGACTTCCCGATCCATGAAGTAGACTGCTCCCAGCCCCGCGACATACGCCAACGACATCGCAATAATCCACCACTCGAACGGGACGTCCGTGCGAGCATCGAGTACTGCCATCGCCGTAACCACCAGCATTCCGCTGGTTGACGGCGCCGCGATCCGGATCAGATTCCCCCTCAATCCGCCTTGCGGCAGGACAATCGCCAGCATGGCTCCAGTTGCGATCAAAGGCACTGCCGCCAGCATCTCTTCCCGAATTGGCGTGAGAATGATCGTGCTGACGAACGCAGCCGCGATCCAGGCGACGACACCCGCGGCTCCCCGAACAAACGGTCTCTTATGCCCGGAATTGAAGCTTGCGTAGAGCGGGCCAGCGAGCAGCATTCCGATGATCAGTAACAGCAGTGCCGTGGCTACACCGTCTCCCTGACCGGATCCGCCCATGCCCAGGGCCAGGCTGACGGCGTATCCGACCAGCGCGACGACAATCCACAGGATCATGATCTGCGAGCAGCCGATCGCCAGCAGGGAATCCAGATTGCCTCGCTTACCGCGTTTCATCGGAACCTGATTGACCCGCTTGCTATCCCGGGAATCATAGTTCATGATGCGTTACCAGATTCGCTCAAGGGAATTACAACAGTTGAATGCCATTTTTGCACGCGCGGTGTGTGGCCAATCCTATACCGTCGTGCCAACTGAAATGATGTGCGACCGATGTCAACGAGTGCAATCGACTCCAAAGATATCCAGTTGAGCGCAGGGGATGAACGCCGAATCTCCCGATTGCGCCCGTACAACCTCATCGTGGGATTGATTCATCTCGCGCAGGCGATTGCCGTCCTGTGGTTGAGCAATGATTTCGCCTTACCGATCACCGGAACATTCAGTGCTGGTGAGCCCGGAGCGGGTTTTCAGGACCCGGAAGTCCTCTGGGACGTGCCGATCGGTCCACTCGTTGCGGTCTTTCTGTTTCTGGCGGCGATCGACCACCTGCTCATGGCCGCACCCGGAATCTGGCCGTGGTACACGCAAAATCTCCGGCGCGGAATCAACTACGCACGCTGGTGGGAGTACACGTTCAGCGCCTCGATCATGATCGTGCTGATCGCGTTGATCACTGGCGTCAGTGACGCCGGAGCAATCATCGCGATCGTCGGGGCAAACATGGCGATGATCTTCTTCGGGCTCGATATGGAGATCTTCAATCGGGATCGAAGCAAGGTGAACTGGAGCCCGTTCCTCTTTGGCTGTGTGGCCGGAATATTCCCGTGGATCGTTATCGGGTTCCAGTTCATCGGGACCGAAACCCGCCTTCCGGAAGGAGAATCGATTCCGGGATTCGTCTACGGCATCGTGATCTCGTTGTTCATTCTGTTCAATAGTTTCGCCATCAACATGGTTCTGCAGTACCGGAAGATCGGCCCGTGGAGAAACTATCTCTTCGGCGAAGCCGCCTATATCCTGCTCAGCCTGATCGCCAAGACGGCGCTTGCCTGGCAGGTGTTCACGGCGACCCTGATTGACTGATCGAGCCACCGCCTGCTGAACGTGGGGCATAATGCTGACGGGATCAACCGAACCACGGGAGGCAGGCATTCAGGGTGAACGAGAGCATGGCCACGGTCACACAGCAGGATATCCAGCGCGCGATCGAGGAACTGGAGATCAGCGGTCATTCTGTCTGCCTGCACTCGTCGCTCTCCAGTGTCGGTCAGGTTGACGGTGGGGCGGATGCGGTCGTCGATGCGTTTCTCGAGTCAGGTTGCACGCTCCTTGTTCCGACATTCACCGGTTGGCAGTTCGAGGTCCATCCCGATGAGGACCAATTGCTGGAGCAGAACGGCTGGGACGTGATCGAGGCGCAGAGCCTTCCCCGACAGACCGATACCGTGTTCACGCCTGATCAGAACGTTGTGGACGAGAACATGGGCGTGATCCCGAAAGCAGTCCTGGAACGCCCGGAGCGTCTGCGGGGTGATCACCCGCTCAACTCATTCACTGCGATCGGGCCGAAGGCGAAGGATCTGATCGAAGAGCAGTCCTGGTCGGACGTCTATGCTCCATTGCGCGAGCTTACGAAGCAGAACGGGTTCGTCGTGCTGGCGGGAGTAGGGCTCGACAAGATGACGATCCTGCATCTGGCGGAAGCGCTGGCTGGTCGGAGACTTTCCCGCCGCTGGGCGACTGGTGCAGATGGTTCTGCCGTGGCCGTTCCGGTCGGCACGTGCTCCGACGGCTTTCCGAATCTGGAAAACGTGCTCGGAATGCTGGCGACCGAGACGCAGGTCGGCAACAGTCGCTGGCGCGCGTTCCCTTCCGCCGAAGCGGTCACGACCACCGCCGCGATGATACGCAGCGAACCGGAGATCACTCACTGTGGCGATCCCGAGTGCATCCGCTGCCCCCATGCCATTGCCGGAGGGCCGAGGATCCAGTCGCCCCGATGACCGGCCAGTTCCGGGTTCCAACCTCTCACCGCGTTCGCGATCGCTAATCAATTTCAACTATTCCCTGACTCGGGAATGCAAATGATCGATTTCCCGGATGTACGACGGTCAGGTCGCGTTCAGACTGTACCTATCGTTATCAGCCACATCTCAGTGGAACGTCAGGGAGGTACAGCCATGACCCGCCGTCTTACATCTTTTCCGTTCGTCACGATGGTTGTTCTGGTATTCGCATCCGTACTGGTCGCAGGTGTGGCCGCATCAGAACACACTGCTCGAGAGGGCGGCGCCGCAGTGGCGCCCGAGACCGAGGGATCGCCTCAGCACGCCTATCTGGCATCTCAGTGGATGTCGAATCTGGCGACCTTCGACATGATGGAACGGTCACCGCTGGCATTCAACGAGCCGTCAGCTGTTGTCGATGCCGAACTGGAACAGAATCTGGCGAAGTTCGAGCTTCAGGAACGGGCTCCAGGAGTCTATACCGAGACATCGGACGACGCTGATGCTGAATCGACGCTCACGCATCCGTGGGGTGGCGATTCCATCTACGTTGACTACTAATGCACTCGACTCACTCGCAGATACCGGCTGGAACCTGTTTCAGCCGGTATCTGTTCGTCCCTTGCGAGCACCGGTGTTTGAGCCGGTATTCGAGCCGTGCTACGCTACAGTCACTCAACGACTATGCACAGATCTTGTAGATCGGGCACCTCAGAAATCGGGGGCCGGCATGTTCAACTCCGCAGGCGAATTTGCCGATAGCTCTGGCAATCATCCGCTCTCCGGGCGAGTGGCAGAACTCCAAATGCTGCGAACGTGTCTTTCGCGCGTGGAATCCGGCAGTGGCACGTTTGCGCTCGTCTCTGGTGAGGCCGGAATCGGGAAATCGTCGCTCGTTCATGTTCTGGAAGACGACGCTCGCCAGGGTGGGTTCCTTGTGCTCTCCGGCGGATCGTACGACCTGAGCGCGAGTCCACCCTATGGGCCCTGGCTGGAGTTGATCGATCGCTATCAGCCGGATAACCAACTGCCGCCTCTACCGGAGTTTCTGTCCGATCCAGAATCACTTGCCAGACTCAGTACCCAGGAGCGATTGCACGCTGAAGTGCTGGCATTCTTCACTTCCATCGCTGAAACGCGTCCGCTGCTGCTGGTTCAGGAAGACCTGCACTGGGCGGACCACGCAAGCCTGGAGTTGCTGCGGCTGATCGCTCGCAACTGTCAGTACCACCGGATGATGCTCATCGCGACGTACCGCGATGACGAAGTCACCTCACAGCACGACCTGTATACGCTCCTTCCGGCACTGGTTCGGGAGGCAGTACCGGAGCGAATCGAATTACGACCACTGATTCGAGATAACGTTGATGAACTGGTCCAGCGCTTCGGCGGCATCGAGCAGTCAGAGCAGCTGGCGGTCGTTGATTATCTAATGCGATGGGCAGAAGGAAATCCGCTCTTCACGGTTGAGTTGCTGCGGTCTCTCGGGTCTGACGGGGTGTCGGAACGGGCGGCTCCCGGTCATCGCGATGGTATTGCGAGTCCGACCGTCCCCCAGTTGATCCGGCAGATGGTGGATCGTCGCCTGTCATC
>SLMJ01000256.1 GCA_007133615.1 Thermomicrobiaceae bacterium
GGTCATTCTTGTTCCGGTCGTCTTTCTCGGACGTTGAAGAGTTGCGGTCGCGGTCGGTGCGATCATCTCTGTCAGAGCGGTTTGATCGGTCATCGCCGGATCGCCGTTCAGAAGACCCTGACTGCTTCTCTTCATCCTCGTCAGCTTCTACGTCGTCATCGTCATCCGCGCTCTGGTTCCGGGCAGTGTCGGCGTCGTCAGCTTCATCATCATCAGCGCTTGATCGAGAACCTGTCGACTCGCGATCATCATCTTCGTCGTCATCATGACTCTGGTTCGCAGCGGAGCGGTTGTCGTTATCACTGTTGTCAGTCGAACCGCCGACCTGGCTATTGCCAGAGTTGCTGCTGTTGTCGCTTTCACTGTGTGAGTCGTCATCATCGTCCTGATGACCCTGATTGGCGACGGGTTGATCGTCATCGTCTTCTTCGTTGTTTGCGTCACCGTCCTCACCGCCCTGCCCACTGGCGTTTTCGGAGTCGTCATCTTCCCGGGCGTCGGCATCATCAGGCTCGTTGGAACCGTCCGCATCGTCGTCATCCTCATCCTGTTCAACAGGGGCAGGCGTTGCGGTTGGCTCCTGAGTCGGTTCAGGAGTTGGCTCAGGCGTAGGTTCCGGTGTCGCCGTTGGTTGCGGCGCCGGTGCGGTAGTGTTGGTCGAGGCAACCGTCTGTTGCTGGTCAGGCTCCTCTTCGTCTTCGTCATCGACTTCGCGGCTTGGTGCCGGACGGTTGGCATAGGCGTCCGCTTCCCGAGCGCCTTCTACAACAATCTCGCCGCGCACAATGTCGTCATCCTCGTAACCGAGCCCTTCGCGACGTTCCCATTGCGGTTCGGGACGTTCAGGTGGTGCCGGAGTTGCTGTTGGTTCGGATTCGATCGCGACCTCCGGCTGTTCGGCCTGGCCACTCTGAATCGCCGTTGGCTCCGGACTGCTTCCACCGGCGATCGTATCCGGAATGCTGAAATCCCGGACGGCCAGCGTCGTCGCACCGGCGAGCAGAACGAACATAAGTGCAACCGAGGCAGCAATCCAGGCATACCTCGGAACTCCGAATCCCTCGGGCTCAACAGCGCCGGGAAGTGTGCCAGGTCGTGCTACCTTCAACGTTCTGCGGACTGCCAGCAGGGCCTGACGCATTTCCTGCGCATTTTCGAACCGCTGCTCAGGATCCTTCTCCAACGCCTGCAGGACAATCGCCTCGACCTGTGATGGGATTGACGGGTTGATCCGACGAGGTCGCGGCACTGGGTCGGATATGTGTTTGAAAAGCACCTGCTGCGGATCATCGTGTCTGAATGGGAGCCGTCCAGTCAGCATCTCGTACAGGATCACCCCGGCCGCATAAATATCTGACGCCGGCGTAACCGGCAGTCCCTGGGCCTGTTCGGGAGACATGTACGCCGCGGAACCAGTGGTGGTGCCATCCTCCATTGATTCGATCTCGCCTGTCAGTCGGGCGATACCGAAGTCGGTCAGTTTAACCGTTCCCGACTCGTTCACCATAATGTTCTGCGGCTTGATATCACGATGGATGATGCCCTTGTCGTGAATGCTGTAGAGGCCGTCGAGCAACTCGGCTGCGACGGTGATTGCTCTCTCCGGCGGCATCCGTCGATTGGCGACGATCTCCTGTTTCAGAGATTCACCATCGACCCATTCCATGACAAGAAAAGGCCGGTCCTCGGTCGAACCGGCGTCGAAGACCGCAACAATGTTGGGATGACTGACCGAGGCGGCAATCCTCGCCTCGCGAAGAAACTCCTCAGTCTCTTGCTGCGGATCTCTGTCGTCATTTGCGTGCAGGACTTTGATGGCAACAAAACGATCGAGAGAAGTGTCGTTAGCCAGCCACGTTTCGGCAAAGGAACCTGCCGCGAGCTGGCGGATCATTCGGTATCGATTGACGAGCAATGGCGTGGATGTTGACATGATGCCCCGGACATTAACTTGCAATAGAATTCAACCGGGTGAAGCCGAATTGCGACGTCGTGCAGGGGTGCGGCTCACCACTACCGGAAATGCAGATCCTGTGCCATCGTGTTAATCATACACGAGATCAGCAAAGCTGGTTAGAATTAAACCACTATGACGCCTTCATTTACTCATAACACATCATAGCAGGAGCTGGGTATTGCTGGAAGCCACTCTCGAACTTGATCACCGACTCGAGCTGGATCGCATTGCGCAATCAATTCTGGCAAGTCGTCCGGTTCTGGCGTTTACCGGCGCAGGCATATCAACGGAATCGGGTATCCCGGATTTTCGCGGTCCGAACGGCTTGTGGAAACGAACGCCTCCGACCGGATTTCGCGATTTCCTCAGCGATCCCGAGGTTCGCGCGCGCTACTGGGAACGACGCCGGGAACGCTATCCCGAGCTCGTGGAGAAGATGCCGAACGTCGGGCACCAGGCACTGAGCGAACTTGTCAGAGTACAGATGATCCAGACCGTGATCACGCAGAACATTGACGGACTCCACCAGCGAGCTGGTCTGAGCCCGGATCGAGTGATCGAGTTGCACGGGTCATCCCATCAGATTCGCTGTCTTGAGTGCCGCCGGCTCTATCCGTCTGACGCGCAGGAGATTGATTTTAGTGCCCGGGTCCCGGACTGCCCATCCTGCGGCGGAATCCTCAAGGAGGCGACGATCTCGTTTGGCGAACCGCTTATCGAGGAAGACATCCGACAGGCGCTGCGCATGGCCGAAGAGTCCCGGATGGTTCTGGTCGTCGGCTCCTCATTGACCGTAAACCCCGCGTCACGCGTGCCACTTGTGGCCGCGCGAAATGGCGCCACGCTGGCGATTATCAATAATGAGGAGACTCCGCTGGATCGCTACGCCGAACACATCGTCCGGGCTCCGGCAGGTGCGAGCCTGAGCTATCTGACTCGCCAGGTACTCGCCGGAGCGTAGTACCCCTCGGTGAGACAGAGAAAACGCAGGGGGAAGGCCCCCTGCGTAGTAAGAATCTCCTGGTTTGGAGCGCTGTTTACCGGGCGTAGAACGCGATGATCTGGTCGACGTCGACCGGGATCGTGAACTCTTCCGGATTCGGTTCAGTTACAACCCGGCCCTGGGCGCCAGTTCCTTCGCGCGTCAGCCAGGCCGGTACACGGTTGTTCGAATCCTCCAGCGATTCGATCACGGTCGGAATCTTCTGCGCCTTTTCACGCAGCTTGATGACGTCACCCGGCTTGACCCGGTACGACGGAATCGTCACGCGCTGATCGTTTACCAATACGTGGCCGTGATTGACCAGCTGGCGTGCCATCGGGCTCGTAGGCGTGAAGCCCAGCCGATAAACAACGTTGTCCAGCCGCGATTCGAGCAGCTTCAGCAGCGCGTCACCTGTTGGATCAGTTGACTTCACTGCGTCGGCAAAGGTGTTGCGGAACTGCTTCTCGAGCATGCCGAAATAGCGCTTCAGCTTCTGCTTTTCGCGAAGCTGGCGGCCGTACTCACTGATACGGCGCTGAGGCATCCGCCGGCGACCACCGGGCTGCACATTCAGGCGACGGTCCAGCGACCGGGATCGCGTACCCGTCAGATTGACGCCTTCGCGCCTCGACAGCTTGTGTTTGGAACCTGTGTAGCGTGCCATGCTCCTCCTTGGGCCTGCTGACTCGTTGACGTGTTAGTGATTCAATCTCATAAACCCGAAAAAATCCCGCCGATAGACGGGCATGCAGCCGCGCATGATCGAATTTGATCACGCCGAGTATTACATATTTAGGCTACAAGGCCAACAAGCAGGGCGAAACGTGAGGGGAGCAGGGAGGGAACAGGCGGGTCGACCTCGACCCGCCTGTTGAAGAGTCGTTATTCGTCTTCCAACCAGAGATTCCAGTACGGAATGCCGTTCTGGAAGAGGTCAGTATAGCCACCAACGTCCATGGACCAGACGGCGATCGTGCTGGCGTTACCCAGCTTCACGCACGGGACCGTCTCGTATGCCCGGCGCTGGACTTCATCCCAGGCTCCGAGTCGGGCGTCGATATCCGGATCCTGAAGCATCTCGAGCGTGTGCTCCTGAGCTTCCTCGTCGGTCCACCAGCCGGGATATGCACCCATCTGGCCAACAAACGTGATCTGACTCGGGTCCGGAACGAAGCCGTGCCAGGTGACGAAGATGTCCCAGGCGTCTTGCTGGCTGCGTCGTTCCACAACCGTTGCCCAGTCAACAACGTCGAACTCGACCTCGAACCCGGCATCTTCCATGTTCTGGACGGCAACCACTGATGCGTTGTACATCACCTGGTATTCCTGGGTCGCCAGGAACCGGACCGGTGTACCATCGTAACCGGCTTCTTCCAGATACTCGGCGGCAAGATCCGGATCGCCAATGTTGTAGTACTCTTCGCCGGCCTCGGAGACCCACGGTGTTGGAGGGAGCATGAAGCCGGGATGGAGTTCAACGAAGTCTCCGCCGCCTCGAGCACTCTGCATAATCGATTCGATGTCCAGGCAGGCCTGGAACGCCTTCCGGATGTTTTCATCGCCCATCACCGGGGATTCCCAGTTGACGAAGAACACGTCCCAGAATGCCGGTGGCAGGATTTCGACACGCAGATTTTCATCATCGGCGAGGACCTCGTACTGGTCATTACTCGCTTCCATGATGATGTGATAGTCACCTGCCTGCGCACCACTGACACGTGCGGCTTCGTCTGGAACTGGAATGAACTCCAGCTCATCCAGATACTGATGCTTGCTGCCGGTGTATCCGTCCGGCTCGCCCTCGCGGTTTGCATAGTCGTCGAAGCGTTCCAGGAGAATGTGAACGTCCGGGGTGTGCTCGACGAGTCGGTACGGGCCGGTCCCGATGAACTCGTTGATTGGCTCTTCGGTCGCCTCTTCCATGATCGAGGCCGGGAAGATCGCGCAACCCTGCGTGTTGTTGGAGAGTGCAACCAGGATCGTACCCCAGGGTTCGGAGGTCATCCACTCGACCGTGTAATCGTCTGCGGCTTCCAGGCTCTCGGTGACGTCCATGATGTTCTGGCCGACACCAGCAATGTCGCCCCAGCGTTCGATTGATGCGACAACATCGTCAGAGGTCATCTCGTCGCCGTTGTGGAACATGACGCCTTCGCGCAGTGCAAAGGTGTGCTCGGTTCCGTCGTCACTGACTTCATAGGATTCAGCCAGAAGTGGAGATGGCTCCCAGTCAGCGTTGTAGGCGAACAACGTTTCATAGATGCAGTAGCCGATCTCGGCGGTGATGCTTGCGGTGGTCTGATGCTGGTCCAGCGTCGGGGGTTCACCGATGGTCGCGACGATCAGTTGTCCGCCGACCCGGTCATCATCGTCAGCCGGTTCGTCTTCGGTGTCTTCGGCTTCTTCTTCCTCGTCGTCTTCCTCAACGTCGTCGACTTCCGGCTCTTCCTCTTCTTCGACTTCTTCTTCTTCTTCTTCGTCTTCATCATCATCCGGCTCGTCGACGGGATCGGCTGTGTCGTCATCTACTGGTTCGTCGTCATCATCCGTCTCACAGGCAGAAAGCAGCGCCGCGATGGCGGGCGTTGTGACGCCGAGCACTGCGGTGCGCTTCAGCAGGGCGCGCCGCGTCATCGTCGCGGAGTCTGCCACGCGGGCGAGATTCTCCAGCGATTCCAGTCGAGTCATTCTGAGTCCCTCCTCCAGTAACGCGATTCTTCGCAACAGCGCGAAGATCGAGAAATAGCTCGCGTGCCGCCACACGCGAAATTCGTGCGTGACAGCAAATTCGGTAACCGAACTGAATCCACCCTAAGATGAGTTTTCGACGCCGTCAAGCCCTCCGGGCAGCATTGGAGCCTTGTTCCTGCCGAAACGGCACGTCTTCACAGGTTCAGGCGCCGTTGGAGGCCCGATTGTGATGAATGTTCTGAAGCGAGTGGGGTGGGAGAAGGGTGAACGGGCGAGCCAATGCTGGCTCGCCCGCACGTGATAACGACCTAGTCTTCGAGCCAGACGTTCCAGTAGGGGATTCCCCGCTGCAGTTGCTCGGTAAATCCGCCAACGTTCACGTTCCAAACGGCGA
>SLMJ01000411.1 GCA_007133615.1 Thermomicrobiaceae bacterium
CCGTGAAGGACGGAAGCTCATCCTGCAGGAGCATTCGGGTTCGGGCGGATTCGGTGTCATCGCTGGAGAAGCCGCCGGCCGCGAGCGCCGCGGGAAGGTTCGGGAGCGCTGGAATCGCAGTTAGAAACAGCAGAATCCAGAACGCCAGGACGAAGTATCGGCGGCGGAATGTGAGTCGGCCAAGACGAGCGAACAATGCAGCTCCGGTTGCACGCTTGAGGTAAATGACCCGGGATACACAAGTGATGCGTCCCACATTGAACGGTACCACTCGGACAGGGGTTCGCCCATACGTCTGGCCGGGCATGTTATAGTCGGTCGGAACTTTCGAGGGGACCGGAAGGAACGACCTTGTCACAAGAGCAAATCAAAGACCTCGTTCGTCAGCAGTTTGGCGGAACGTCTGCCGCCTATGCCGTGAGCGCGACCCATCGCGCCGGAAACGATCTCGACCGACTTCTTGAACTCGCTGACTGCCGGCCGGATGCCGAAGTACTCGACATTGCGACTGGAGCCGGGCACACCGCCCGGGTGCTCGCACCTCACGTTTCCCACGTTGTCATCTCCGACCTGACACCAGAAATGCTGGATACCGCCCGGGCCGAAATGCAGGCTGCGGGCGTTCATAATGTCAGCTTCCGGATTGCTGACGCGGAGGAGTTGCCGTTCGGCGGAAGCGTGTTCGATATCGTCACGTGCCGGATCGCGCCGCATCACTTTTCGAACTGCACGATGTTCACGCGGGAAGTTAACCGGGTACTCAAGCCCGGTGGCGTCTTCCTGTTGATCGACAGTACCGTTCCGGAAGAGGACGAACTGGACAAGCGCCTCAATGAACTCGAATGGCGTCGCGACCACAGTCACGTCCGCTCGTTCAAGCGCTCGGAGTGGGAATCAATGCTTCAGGACGCAGGTCTGCAGGTGGAGGCCGCTGAGGAATTCCCCAAACGGCACATCTTCGCGGACTGGACTGCTCGCAGCCGGATGACCGATGAAGATCGGGTTGCGCTCGAGAAGTGGCTGCTCGAATCTCCGAGGAAATTTCAGGAGCGCCTGAGTTTCGAGATCGAGAATGGTCGCCTGGTGGCATTTAGCGACCAGAAGACGCTCTTCAAATGTCGCAAGCCAGTGATGCAGTAGACGCCATCATCTTGCCCTCACCCCCTGCCCCTCTCCCAATTCTGGGAGAGGGGTGAGTTATCTGATCTCTGATGATGTCGTTGGTCGGCTCAAGACCCGTTGACTTCAATCCATAGAATCTCTCCCAATTCTGGGAGAGGGGAGAGTTTAGAGGCTAGTCGCCATCCTGAAGTTGAGCGAACTCGTCACATGCTTTTTGACGGTCGGCGATCGATGGATGGCTGTGGAGCAGCACCTGCTCGAGGCGCGGTGGATCCGGATCCGCCAGGTTCATCTCCGCGAGCTTGCCGAGACTGCTCTTGAACGCGTCCGGGTTTCCGGTCATCTCCAGAGCGTACCGATCTGCTTTCCGCTCGATGAAGCGAACGTATGCGTTCTGAGCCGGCATGAAGACCATTCCCAGCACGGACGTGATCAGCGTCAATAGCGGTATTGCTTCCACGTATCCAGCACCTCGAATACCCGTCGTCGCCGACGTACGGGTTTGGACACCGCTGAAGATGCGCTGAGCTAGCCAGGTTGTCGCGGTCGTCGTCACCACCCCGAGCGCGAGCATCTGCCAGATATCGCGATTGACCTGATGGGCGATCTCGTGCGCGACGATGGTCTCGATTTCGTCGTGGGTGAATTGCTCGATCAGGGTGTCTGCCAGAACGATTCGTTTGGTGGAACCGATGCCCGTGAGAAATGCGTTGGCTGCCTTCGTCTGCCGGCTCATGTCCATCTCCATGATTTCGGCGACGTGGATACCGGAGCGATCTGCCAGTGCTTTCAGTCGCTCGGCGAGCTTCTGGTCCCGAATCGGCTGGTAGGTGTTGAACAGCGGCAGGATCAACACTGGCGCCAGATGCGCAAGGACAACGGTGAACGGCACCGCCATCGCGGAAAGCACGGCCCACCAGTTTCTCGGCCAGCGACGGATCACCCCCAGCATGACCTGAGACATCGGAACCATCAGCGCCATCTGAATCGCCAGGCTCTTGAGTTCATCGCCGAGCCAGCCCGCAAACGACTGGTTGCTCATGTCGAACTGGTGCTCCAGCCGGTAGCCGCGAAGCCAGGCCAGCGGGAAGGAGATGATCCAGGAAAGCAGCAGGAGGAGGGTAACGGTTGCGCCCTCGCTGGCGTACCGGTTGTTTATCCTGTTCGCGGTTTTGTCGGTAAGTTTTCTGGATCCCCCGGTGAAGAGGAAGATCGCCGCGCTGATCCAGGAGAAGACGAGACCCACAACGAACATAGCAATTTTCGCCCGCTTATACTGCTTTGCTCGTTCGGTATTCTGTGTGTTGAGATTCGTTGCCATTTCGAAGATTCGCCCCTCGGGGTGCATGTCGGATTGTTTCGCCTGCAGTGAAGTATACGGCTCACATCATTCCGGTGTTGCATAGCGCTCAGTTACCGCGTAGGCTCGCAACGGCCAGTGCGGATTCGCATGGCATTGGGCAGGTACCGCAGCAAGGGGCAAATTCGACGTGCCGATCGAGCTTTTGCTCAGGGGAATCATCGTCGGCATTTCACTCGGCGCGCCAGTCGGACCGGTCAATGTTGAGATCGTTCGACGAGGACTCAAAGGCGGGTTTCGATCCGGCTGGATGGTTGGTATTGGTGCGACGAGTGCCGACGCGATCTACTGTTTGCTGATCATCGCTGGACTGACACCACTCATCGACCAGTTGCTCGTGCGGACGATCCTCTGGACACTGGGAACTTGCTTCCTCCTCTTCCTCGGATGGGCGTCGATCAAGCCGGTGATCTGGCCCGGACGGATGATCGTTGAAGAAAATGGCGCAAACGAGCGCAGTTCGTTTGTAACCGGGTTTCTGATCGCTGCCTTGAACCCGATGGGGATCTTTTTCTGGCTCTCTGTTGGTGGTGGACTGGTTGCGTCCGGCGTCGAGCAGGCATCGGATCTGATCGGGATCGGAGCGATTGTCGTCGGAGTGATCTCCGGCCTGGTGATCTGGATAACCACACTTTCTACTCTCGTGCACGGCGGCCGCCGTTTTGTCTCGGATCGCGTGTATCGCTGGATCAACTTCGGGAGCGGCGTTATTCTGATCGGGTTCGCACTCTGGTTCGGGGTGCAGGCAATTGAAGGCGCGCTGGAGCTCATTCAGGGATGAGGAACAGGATGACAGAAAAGCGACCGCGACTGCGAGAGGCCGGAATTCAGCTCGGCACCATGCCACCGGGTAAACATAATGCCATAAGTGACGTGCCAGACGTCCGGGTGGGGCAGGTGACGCTGATCGAAGGTGACGGGGAGCACTGCCCGGGGAAAGGGCCGATTCGCACCGGAATCAGCGTGATCCTCCCCCACGGTGGAAATCTGTTCCGGGAGAAAGTGCCTGCCTCGGTGTTCGTCCAGAACGGTTTCGGCAAGTGCATCGGTCAGGAGCAGATCGATGAGCTCGGCGTGATCGAGAGCCCGATCGCGATGACTGGCACGATGAACGTTGGAATCGTGGCCGACGGACTGATCCAGCACGCGATCAACGAGAATCCGGACTGCGGCGTAACGAGCTCAACGGTCAATCCGACCGTCAACGAGTGTTCGGATGCCTATCTGAACGATCAGCACGGCCGCCACGTGCGCCAGGAACACGTTCTTCAGGCGATTGATGAGGCAGTGACCGGCCCGGTCCAGGAAGGTAATGTCGGCGCCGGGACTGGTATGTCCCTGTTCGGGTTCAAAGGCGGAGTCGGGACCTCATCGCGCGTGATTCCGGAGTCGCTCGGTGGCTACACCGTCGGTGTCATGGTGTTGGGGAACTGTGGAACGCGCGAGCAATTGCGGATCGATGGTGTGCCGGTCGGTATGCACCTTGATGATCCGAAGCGGGAACACGAACGTGACACTGGATCGATCATAATCGTTGTGGGAACCGATGCTCCGATGCTCGATCGAGCGCTCAACCGGCTGGCTCGTCGGGCGGCGATGGGGTTGGCCAGAACAGGATCGATCGCCGCGCACGGCTCCGGCGACTACATCCTGGCGTTCTCCAACGCCCATCGGATTCCGCATGAGCCAGCGGTGAACACCATTCAGGTCCAACACGTTGTCGAAAGCGGCGATCTTATCAACAGCCTGTTTCAGGCAACGATCGAAGCCACCGAAGAGGCGATCATCAACACGCTCTTCGCCGCCGAATCGATGACCGGCCGGGACGGTAACACACGCTACGGACTGCCGATCGACCGGGTGCTGGAGATCATCGCCCGATACCGCCCGGAATGAGCGCGGCTATCGAGTAGCGCCCTGTTTGAGGCCTTCGACTTCAGCCAGATCACGCAACTGCTGGTAGATCCACTCGAGGATGTCCTGCTCGATGATCGACTCGCGGAGCTGGCTGGCTCGGCGTTCCCGCTCGGCTGGATCCATCGTCAGTGCCTGATAGATCGCGTCGGCGGTGCCCTCAATGTCGGTCGGCGAGACGTTCAGTGTGTACTGGCCGAGCTGCTGATAGACTCCGGCTCCCTCGGAGAGAATCGGCACGCCGTTGCGCTCGTTGAGCAGGGCGCCTTCCTTGGCAACCAGATTCATCCCGTCGATGACGGCGTTGACCAGCAGGATATCGTAGTGCTTCATCGCGGCAAGTCCGCGGTGATAGTCGTCTCCCAGAAAGACGTTGATCGGTTCCCAGGCAACGCCGTCGTGCTCTGCAGCGTTGGCGTATTTCGTGTTGATCCGGCCGACGATCGTGTTGATGTCGTCCAGATAGTCGACATACTCCGGAACTTCCAGACGAGACGGCACCAGGAACGCGATGAAGCTGACCTTTCCGAGAAACTCCGGGTGCTTCTCCAGGAATCGGTCGTAGGCGTGGAAGCCGCGAACAATGTTCTTACTCGGTTCGGCACGATCGACTCGGATGATCGTATGCTCGTTCCAGAACTGTTCCAGGTGCTCGGCGTGGCGGAACGCATCCTCTTCCATCGCCGTCTCCCGGACTGCGTCGACATCGATCGAAATCGGGTAGTCGCGAACCCGAGTAACTCGGCCATTGTAGTGGATGGTGCCCGTCGAGTAATCGAGCTCGACCCCGTCCAGATTCGCTTGACAGGTATTCATGAAACTGCGGGCATGCCCGGGTGCCTGAAATCCGATGATGTCATTGGCGAGCATGCTGTGACAGATCGCGTGACGCATAACCCGTGGGATGAGGCGCCAGTAGTCCGGGTCCGGCCAGGGGATGTGAATGAAGTGCTGCAGGGTAATGTCCGGTCGCATTTCCCTGATGTAACCCGGAGCAAGGTAGAGATGATAGTCCTGGAGCATGACTACCGGTGTTCCGGTGCCTGCATCGGCAGCCGCAACGATCTCATCTGCGAAAGCGCGATTTGCGGTGACGTAACCCTCGTTCCAGGCAATCCAGGTTTCGGCATCGATGTCGGGCGATCGTGGCGTATCCCAGAGATAGTGTTGCAGGAACCAGAGGAGCGGGTTGCTGATGTGGTTGTAGTAGCGATCGTAAACATCTTCATCAGTAACCACAAAACGCAATCGGAAATCGGAGTCGTCCGGGCTGATCACGGGCTCCCCGGCGGCTTCGGCCTGCTCGTGGCGAATGCGATCGCCCGGTGTCATTGCGGCAGCCACCCAGATCGGGTCAGTGTAACGACTCACCGCGCTTACAGCGGTCACAACGCCGCCGGTGCCGCGTTTCGTCGAGAGAGAGCCGTCGTCTTCTTCCTGAAACTCGATCGGCCCCCGGTTCGAGGCAATAATCAGCGTTATCCGTTCGAGCAGCTCGCGTGCTGACCCGGGTAGGACTTTGGTGCTCCGCACATTCTCCAGCGGTGCCTGGTTTCCCTGAGATCCCACGAATACTCCTTAACCCAATGCAAGAATGAATGTTATCCGCATAGTTGAGCAGGCCGGATGCACACGTCGGCCTGGCTCGCTGTTCAGGTCACTCATCGCAAGTTGCTGGCCGTCTCGATTTACGCTCGAGATTGATAGTCTCGTGGTGGTATGAACGGTTGCGAGGGCGCCGCACCCGGCGCTGCACCGTCTCTTCAACCAGGTGGTGCGATGCCGATGACCATTTAACGATAAACTGACGCGGAATTGCTATTCTATCCGGTGTCGATGCTACTGCAGGGCTCTTTCGGGCGGGTGAGCCAGTCTGATGCCAATTGAGCGCGAGTGATGGTTGAGAGCGCATCATCGCGGGACGTTCGTGGTCCCCATGCGGTATCCTCACAACTGTTGCGAGAAGGAAGGGGAGATGCAGCCGGTGACGAGTGCTGAAAGGCGAATCTGCCCCGATTGCGGCAGCGAACACATCAGCGTCACCCAGCGAGGATTCGCGGGAAAGACTGACGAGCGGCATCAGTTCTACGTCTGTCTTGATTGTGGCCGGATGACATACGAGATCCTCTCGAGGACCGCCCGCGAGATGAAGCTCGAGCGGGTGTCGACCGGGGATGTTATCGAGGCCGATGGACATCCATATCGCATCCAGCGCATCCTCAAGATCGGGCTTGATGAGCATCTGATCTACGTTCGTGCCGACAACGATGCCAAGCGAGAACTGCGCGCCCGGCGCCGATAGCTCTCCTCGCAGATCCTCAGAGCAACCTCCACCAACGCTCCAGTTTGAACCGTGAAAAACGAGATAGCCCCGGCCGGAATGACCAGGGCTGGCGATCAATTACGCTGGATTGACAGATGCCGTCTAGTTGACGGTAAGCACGCCTTCCATGCCGGCTTCCCGATGGCCAGGAATGGTGCAGTAGAATTCGATGTCCCCTGTATCGTCCGGAATACTCAGCGTGACCGAATCTTCCTCACCTGAGGCAACTTCGACGTGGATTCGTTCCCCGTCGAGATCATCGATGGTGAAGTCGTGAAGCTGGTTACCCGCATTCTCGAAGTTGATGGTCAGGGAGCTGCCGGCGTCAGCGGAGATCGAGTCCGGGTCGAAGTACATCTCGCCCATCTCCATGTCGATGGAATCTCCACCGCCGTTGTCGCCTCCGTTACCGTTGCCATCATCATCTCCGCCGCATGCGGCAAGAACGACGATTGAAACCATTGCGATGGACACGAAAAGTCCGAGTCGCTTGAACACTGGCTATCCTCCTTTTGAGGGAAACGCCGGGCACGGCTTAATTCAGGTGCCCGACACACAGTATGACATTCAATCGGGCTGGCCGTTCAATCACGTAAGGCCAGGCCCATTAGACAGTATAAGCAGCGTACCGGCATTTAGATAACATCTGATGCAATGAGACAAGGTTTCCCTTACACGCCGCAGCAGGATTCCTTACAGGTGTTGTCCCATCCAGTGCAGCATCCAACGCAGGCGTTTTAGACGGCGGTCCGGACGACCGCTTCGGGACAGGTTGTGACTCTCTCCCGGGAAACGGACGAATTCGGTAGTCCGGTTCAGACGCTTGAGTGCCGTAAACCACTGCTCGCCCTGTTCGACCGGGCAACGCAGGTCATTCTCACTGTGCATGATGAGAACAGGCGTCCGCACGTTCTCGACGTGAGAGATGGGTGAGCGTTCGTAGTAGTGGTCGGTTGTTTCCCAGGGCAGGCCGCGGAATTCCCATTCAGTGTATGTCCAGACCAGGTCCGAACTGCCAAACAGATTGTGCCGGTTGCAGGTGCTGCGCTGGGTGATCGCGGCGGAGAATCGATCCGTCTGAGTTATCATCCAGTTGACCATATAACCGCCGTAGGAGCCGCCGGTAACGCCGATCCGGTTGTGGTCGATCCAGTCGAATCGCTCGAGTGCCGCGTCGAGCCCGGCCATGACATCGGTATAGTCGACCCCGCCCCAGTCACCCATCGCCGCGCTTTTGAACTCCTGACCATACCCAGTACTGCCACGTGGGTTGGTGTAGAGAACGCCGTATCCCTGTGCCGCGAACAGCTGGAATTCGTGGAAGAAGGTGTTGCCGTACATCGAATGTGGTCCACCGTGGATCTCGAGGACAAGCGGGTAGACCGCGCCGTCTTGTCTGCCGACTGGTTCGAGCATCCAGGCATCGATCGCGGTGCCATCTGACGTAGTTGCAGCGAAATGAACTGGCTCTGCGACTTGGACCTGTTGCAGCAACTCGTCATTGTGGCTGGAAAGACGACGTTCTTCTCCGGTGCGAGGATCTACCAGAAACACTTCGGCCGGATGCGCTGGATCCGACGCGGCAAATGCGATGTGACCGTTCTCTGCGACGGAGAAACTCATGACTTCCCGGTTGCCAGACACGATTGTCTTCTCAGCATCAGGGTCGGTAAGCTGGATGACTTCCACATTTCCTCGGTCGCTCTTCAGCGACAGCAGATCTTTGCTATCCGGCGTCCAGATTGGGCGCTGCGCCGGAACCCCGAAGCTACTATCACCGGTGCAGGTGTTCGACATCTCCCGGTCGATTCCGGCGGTCAGTACGGGGCGACTACCGCTGCTGAGATCAATCACCCGGAGGCGATCGAGATTTGTCGGTCCATACGGAGCCGAGACGTCATGACCAACGAAAGCAAGAAATGCGCTGTCGGGTGAGAACGATGGGAGGCCGTACACGCCATCACCGTCAGTAACTCGGCGAAGCGTGTCGGTATCGAGGTCCATGACCCAGATGTCGGTCGTGCGTTCGTTATCCCGATTTCCGGATCGATTCGCGCTGAACGCGAGATAGCGACGGCAGTGGGATAACGCCGGCTGCGCATGGTCATAGTCCCCGGCGGTTAGCTGGACGATTCTGCCGCTGCGGAGCGCAATGCCGATGTGATTTCGCTTGCCATCGCGGTAGCCCATTCCGTCCATGCGGTGCGCAAGAGTCGTGATTCGGAGCGGTTCATTGGACTGATCGTCATCCGGCTTCTCGTCCTTATCCTGGTCGGAAAGGTGTTTGAAGCGGTGATCGTTATCAGCCTTTGCCTGAAACAGGAACCCGCGGCCGCTCGAGGTCCAGTCGAACGACTGCACACCGTCCTGCAAATCGGTGACCTGCTGCGCCTCGCCGCCGCGGAGATCGAGCAGCGCGATCTGTGTTTTCTCCCAGCGATCAGTGAGGAACGCCAGCTCATTGCCGTCTGGCGACCAGCGCGGGCTGGTGTCTTTGCCGTCGCTACGCGTGAGTTCGATCGGATCGCTTCCGGCAGCAGTTCTGCTCATCCAGATGCGTGAACGGTACTTCTTCTGCTCTAGCTGCATCTCGGTAACCACCCAGGCAACCCGAGATCCGTCTGGCGAGATCTGCGGATCGCTGACAAAGTGGATTCGAGTGAGGTCTTCAACGCTAATCGGCCGGCTCATCGCATCACCTTTTCTGGTTGGCGCTCCCTGATTCGATCGCTGCTATTTTCGCATGGTGGTTCTGGACAGCGCGAATCAATGTTCAGTCTCGCCCGCCGAATCGCTCCGCCCAGTTGCTCCAGATCGTCGCGGCGTATTTTATGCCGTCCAGAAAGTGCTGGATGGTCATGAATTCGTTTGCGGCGTGGCCCTTCCAGTCCGGCGGTCCAACCGCTGTTCCCGCGCCCGGGATCCCGAACTTCCCGGCTAACCAGACTGCCTGACGCCCCGATGCGTCGCCAGTTGGTCGGACCGTAGGATCCTGCTGGTAGACGGCCTTTGCGGCTTCCACGACCACTTCGACGAAGGGATCGTCCGGATTTGTCCGGGATGGTTCCACACCGCCACGGGTCTCGATCTCGATATCGCCGTAGCCGTGTTTGTCCAGATGATTTCGGAGTTTCTGGAGGATGTCGTCCGGGTCCTGATCAGAGACCAGCCGGAAATCGATGTTGACGGTCGCAGTGGATGGCAGTAGCGTCTTCCGGCCTTCTCCGACGTACCCCGAGGCGAACCCGGCAATGTTGCAGGTGGGTGTGAAAAGAAGCTGCTGGAGCGCGTCTGTTCCGGAGACGCCACCGACAAACTCGTCGGTTCCGAGGGATCGCTTCTGCTCATCGTCATCCCATCCGGCTTGCTCGAGTAGCTCACGCTCGCGTGCAGTTGGCGGGCGAACGTTATCGTAGAAACCCTCGATGAGCACGTTGGAGTCGGGATCTTTCATCGTATTCAGTGCCCAGACGAGTTTCCACGCCGGGTTTGGTACGAGCCGGGCCCGAGCTGAATGCAGATCATGTTCACCGCCCTTTGCCCGAAGTGAGACGAAGAGCAATCCGCTGGAACCGAGGTTGATCCGCGGGATATTGCCTGCGTCAAAGCCGCCATCAAATGACAGCGCGGCGTCGGCCATCAGCAGGTCACGGTGGCTGTCCACGAATCCGGGAAGGCTGGGGCTTCCGCTCTCTTCTTCGCCGTCAAACAGGAACTTGATGTTGATGGGCATGCCACCCGTTGCCTTGAGCGCCTGGACAGCTTTGAGATGCGCCATCAGGTTTCCCTTGGCGTCGGTGGTCCCACGCCCGATCAACCGGTCTCCGACGACCCTGGCTTCCCAGGGTGGGGATTCCCAGGCATCTTCTGGATCGGCAGGTTGAACATCGTAGTGGGTGTAAATGAGGAGTGTCGGAGCGTCAGGGTGGTCCGCCTCGATGTGGCCGAAGACAACCGGCAGACCATCTGTCGGCATCACCTCCGCTCTGATTCCGACCTCTTCCATCATGGATGCCAGTAACCGGGCACACTCTTCAACCCCTTCGCCGCTGGAGCTGATCGATTTCTGCTGAACCAGACGCTGCAGGTCCGCGATCATCTGATCTCGGTGGTCGTCGACGTATTGCCAGGTTGATTGAATGCCGCTCATTACGCATCTCCCGTTGCTGTGAACCAATGACGATGGGTTTCGAGTACAGTATCGGAAAATGCCGTTTGTGTCGCGGGCGGGTCGCCTTTCTGGTAGACGTCGACCTCCGTGTCGACCGGGATCGCCTGACAGGGCTGCTTGGCTACGGAAGGCGTTGGACAAAACAAGACCCGGCGAACTGCCGGGTCCGGAACGGTCACATTGGTTTGTCGGCTACCAGATGCCGAGCTCGTCCTTGGCATCTTCGCTCATCATGTCCGGGCTCCAGGGCGGGCTCCAGACGAGGTTGACGCCGACTTCGCCGAGGTTCGGCAGTCCGTCGAGCGCTCCATTGACCTCCTGCATGATTACCGGACCCAGTGGGCAGGCCATCGAGGTCAGCGTCATGGTAACGGTGACATCATTCTTGCCAGCGTTATCTTCAACGTCGACGTCGTAGATCAAACCAAGATCGACGATGTTGATGCCGATCTCGGGGTCATAGACGGTCTTGAGATTCTCTCGCACATCTTCTTTGCTGAACGTTTCTGCCATCTTGCCTCCTGTTCGCGTTGGTTGTCAGTCCGCTGCTGGCCAGTCGGTAATGCCGTAGGCCCCCGACTTGAGCACTTTGAGTCCAAGCAGGGCGCATTTGACTCGCGCCGGGCTGATCGGGATTGCCAGTTCGTCCAGAATATCCTGAGCTGAAAGGTCTCGAACCTTTTCCAGCTCTTCGCCTTCAACCATTTCAGTCAGGATCGACGCGGACGCCTGGCTAATCGCACATCCGCGACCACTGAACTTGATCTCGGCAATCTTGCCGTCCTTGACTCGCACGTCGATCCGGATCCGGTCGCCGCAGAGGGGATTTGTGTCCTCGTAGGTGATATCCGGCTGATCGATTGTCCCGTAGTTGCTCGGGTTCTGATAATGCTCAAGGATGTTTTCTTTGTACAGGTCAGCCATTAGCGCGCTCCGCTGCCGAAAATACTGTTCACGGCTTCGATCGAGTGGACGAGCTGGTCCACATCCTCTTCAGTATTGTAGACATAGAAGCTGGCGCGTGCTGTGGCCGTAACATCCAGGCGTCTCATCAAGGGTTGCGCGCAATGATGTCCGGCCCGGACGGCTACGCCCTCCCCATCCAGAATGCTGGCAATATCGTGGGGATGAGCGCCATCCAGCAAAAAGCTGACAACGCCGGCGCGATCTTCTCCATCCGGCCCGAACAGACGAATGCCCGGGATCTCCTTGAGTTGACCGAGTGCATAATTCGTCAACTGGATCTCATGCTGGCGAATCTGCTCGAATCCGAGTTCGCTCAGATAGTCGGCAGCTGCGGCTAGCCCGACTGCGTCGGCAACTGATGGCGTTCCTGCCTCGAACTTCTCCGGCAGATCTGCCCAGGTCGAATGATCGAGATGGACTTCCCGGATCATACTACCGCCGCCCTGATAGGGGGGCATTGCTTCCAGCAGATCTCGACGACCCCACATGACACCGATGCCCATCGGTCCAACCATCTTGTGGCCGGAAAACGCCATGAAGTCTATGCCGAGATCCTGAACGTCTACCTGCATGTGCGGCACGCTCTGCGCGGCATCGGCCACCACAATTGCACCTGCATCATGGGCGAGCCGGGTGATCTCCTTGAGTGGAGTAATTGTGCCGAGTGTGTTCGATACGTGGGTTACGGCAACAACCTTGACGGCTTCTTCCTTCAGGATCTGTTGATACTGATCCATGCGGAGCCGGCCATCATCGTCGATGTCCACGTACCGAAGCTGCGCGCCGGTCTGCTGGGCAACAAGCTGCCAGGGAACAATGTTGCTGTGATGCTCGAGCGTCGTCAGCACGATTGCGTCCCCGGCGCTCAGATTCTCACGGCCCCAGCTGTTTGCGACCAGGTTGAGTGCTTCAGTGGTGTTGCGGACAAAAATGCACTCACGCTTGTCCGGCGCGTTGATCAGGCGCGCGATTCTCCCGCGCGCCTGATCATATAGCTCGGTCGACTTCTCACTGAGCTCGTAGACGCCACGGTGAACGTTGGCGTTTGACTCCCGATAGAATGCGTTGATCGCATCGATCACGCGGGTTGGCTTCTGTGTGCTCGCGGCACTGTCCAGATACGCCAGCCGCTTCCCCCGGGCAGTTCGGCCCAGGATCGGGAAATCGGCTCGAACGCGTGCGGCGTCGAACGTAGCCTGACTGCGTGCCGGGGTACTCATAGCCCGATCTTTCGTGCGATAGCTTCTCGGACGAATTCCTGAACCTCTTCGATGGGAACCCGCTCGATAACTTCGTCGAAGAAGCCGTCCACGATAAGCTTGGCGGCTTCGGTTCGGTTGATTCCTCGGCTCATCAGATAAAAGATGTATTCCTCTTCTACCTGACTGACGGTTGCTCCGTGCGTGCAGCGAACATCGTTGGCGCCGATCTCCAGGTTGGGGATCGTGTCTGCCCGGGCGTTCCGGCTCAGCACCAGGTTGCGGTTGGACTGATACGCGTCCGTCCGCTGTGCGTGCGGGTGAACCTTGATGAGCCCGGAATAGACTGTCCGGGAGCGATCCTTGAGCGCGCCCTTGATCAACAGATCGCTGGTCGCGTACGGCGACACGTGTTCCTGTCGCGTCAGATGATCGATATGCTGATTTTCGTCGGCGAAATAGATGCCAAGCATTTCGACCAGTGAACCGGCGCCGTTCAGCATGCCGGTAATGTTGCTGCGACTGAATTTAGCGCCGAGCGCGACATTCAGGCTGTTGACCTGAGCATCCTGGTCGCACAGTGCCTTCTGGGTGCAGAAGCTCCACATGTTCCGGCCCCAGTCCTGCAACTGGATGTAGCGAACCTGGGCGGCTTCCGCGGCGTGAACTTCGACCACGTTACATGCCAGCGAGAGTTCTTCACCCTCTGCCGAGTTCCAGTGGTCGATCAGTGCCACGTTGGCTTCCTCTTCGGCCACGATCAGCGTGTGCGCGAAGATCGATGCGCCAGGCGTCGCGTTGTGAACAATGTTCCGGAACGGAACCTCGATCTCAACACCCTTTGGCACGTAAAGGAACGTTCCACCGCTCCAGAATGCGGCGTTCAGCGCGGCGAACTTGTTGTCATCCGCCGGAACTGCCTTCTGGAAATACTGCTGGATCAGTTCCGGGTACTTCTCGATCGCCGTTGCCAGGTCGGTAAAGATCACACCCTGCTGAGTGACGGAATCCTCGACCGACGAGAACACAGTGGACGAGTCAATCTGAACGTTGAGCCCGGAGTCCACGGTTTCCGACGCTGCCACGCTGAGCGCTCCGGTCGGAAGCTTATCCCGCGACGACACTTTGTCCCGCAGCTCGGTGAACGGCACGACATCGTCGATCGGGATCCGCCGAATATCGGTGCGGCGCCACTCTTCGTCGGTGCGCTTCGGCATCGGGATCTCTTCGTAGGTATCCCAGGCCTTCAGGCGCAGTTCACGCACCCAGTCCGGCTCACCACGACGAAGCGAGAGCTCTTCAGCGGCGCGACGCGTGAATCCTTTCGTTTTTTCCTGAACCGATGCTTCCATACTACTCCCTCATGGTCTTGAGTCAGTCGCGGGCAGCACGTTGAGGCCGCCCTGGCGGTTTATCGAACGTGGGAGGGCACAAGACCCTCCCCTACCGGTTGGTGGTCGAGGTTATCCGACCGAGCCTTCCATCTCGAGCTGAATCAGGCGGTTGAGCTCAACCGCGTACTCGAGGGGAAGCTCCTTGGCAACCGGCTCGATGAAGCCACTCACGATCATGCTCATCGCATCGGCTTCGGAAACACCGCGACTCTGCAGATAGAAGAGCTGTTCCTCAGCAACCTTCGACACGGTCGCCTCATGGCCGATCGAGACCTGCTCTTCCTCAATCTCCATATACGGGTACGTATCAGTTCGGCTCGATTCGTCAAGCAACAGCGCGTCACAGACGACGTTCGCCTTCACGTTCGACGCGCCCTTGTGAACCTTGACCAGCCCTCTGTAGGTTGATCGGCCGGTTCCCTTCGAGATCGACTTCGAAATGATCTGTGACGACGTGTTCGGCGCCACGTGGACCATCTTCGCGCCAGCATCCTGGTGCATGTCATCAGTCGCGAACGCAACCGAGAGGACCTCACCGCGTGCGCCCGGCTCCATCAGCCAGACGGCCGGATACTTCATGGTGAGCTTGGAACCGAGGTTGCCATCAACCCACTCCATCGTCGCGTTCTTGTACGCCGCGGCGCGCTTTGTTACCAGGTTGTACGTGTTCTTGGACCAGTTCTGGATCGTCGTGTAGCGGCAGCGACCGCCTTCCTTGACGATGATCTCGACCACCGCGCTGTGCAGCGAGTTGGTGGTGTAAGTCGGCGCGGTGCAACCTTCGACGTAGTGGACGTAGGCGTCCTCTTCGACGATGATCAGCGTGCGCTCGAACTGACCCATGTTCTCCGCGTTGATGCGGAAGTACGCCTGCAGCGGGATTTCGACTTTGACGCCCTTCGGCACATAGACGAATGATCCACCGGACCAGACCGCCGAGTTCAACGCCGCGAACTTGTTGTCGTTCGGCGGGATGATCGTTCCCATGTACTGCTTGACGATTTCTGGATGCTCTTTCAGCGCAGCATCCATATCGAGAAAGATCACGCCCTGGTTCTCGAGGTCTTCTCGCAACGAGTGATAGACAACCTCGGACTCATACTGAGCGCCGACACCGGCCAGGAACTTCTGCTCCGCTTCCGGAATGCCGAGCTTCTCAAACGTGTTCTTGATGTACTCGGGGACATCATCCCAGGTCTTACCGGTCGATTCCGCTGCGCGGACATAGTAATAGATGTCGTTGTAATCGAGATCACTCAGATCACCACCCCAGGTCGGGGTTGGGCGCTTCTGGAAGTACTCGAGCGACTTCAGCCGGAATTCCTTCATCCATTCCGGTTCGCCCTTCATATCGGAGATCTGAGTCACCATCTCTTCGTCAAGGCCCTTGCGGGACTTGAAGTGGTAATCCTCTGGATCTGAGAAACCATATTTATAATCACCGAGATCGATGTCTGGCTTGCTGACCATCCTGGCCTCACTTTCAGACGCGAAAACGCGTTGATACGAACCTCTTGCCGCCGCTAAACGCTAGCGGTTTCTTTCAGCCAGTCGTAGCCCTTTGCTTCCAGCTCTTCGGCGAGTTCCGGGCCACCGGACTGGACGATCTGTCCTTCGAGCATAACGTGAACGAACTGCGGCTTGATGTGGTTCAGTAGCCGCTGGTAGTGCGTGATAAGCAGCATGGCCATGTTGTCGTTATAGAGCTTGTTGACCCCTTCGGAAACCGTCCGGAGGGCGTCGATGTCGAGACCGGAGTCAGTTTCGTCCATGATGCAGAATTCCGGCTCCAGCATGGCCATCTGAAGGATCTCGGCCCGCTTCTTCTCACCACCGGAGAAGCCCTCGTTGAGGTAGCGGGTCGCAAAAGACTCATCAATGTTCAGCATCTGCATCTTCTCGCGGAGCATCTTGCGGAACTCGCGTGGGGCGATGCGCTTCTTGCCGCCTTCGCCATCGTCTTCGCCCTTCACGGAGTTGACCGCCAGACGAAGGAAGTTCGCCATACTTACACCCGGGATGGTCGTCGGGTACTGAAACGCCAGGAACATCCCGAGCTGTGCGCGTTCGTCAGCACCGAGCTCCAGCACATTCTCGCCCTTGTAAAGGACGCGACCTTCGAACACCTCATAGTTCGGGTGCCCGGCCACGATATAAGCGAGCGTGCTCTTGCCCGAACCATTCGGGCCCATCAGCGCGTGGATCTCGCCGCGGTTGATCGTAAGATCAACACCCTTGAGAATCTCTTCGCCTTCAATACCGGCGTGCAAGTTTTCTACCTGAAACAGTGGCGCTTCGCTCATCTGTTACCCTTCGTCCTCTATAAAACGGCTAACCAGCGCTACTTCCGTAGCTTTAGAAACCTTTAGGTTTACAAATACACGATCACAGCGATACACGCAAGGGCGAAGATCTCACCCTGCGTTTACTGTTCGTGTCGATTAATGGCCTTCCGCTGCGACTGGCAATCCGGGCAGATGCCCTGAAAAACAGTCTGATGACCCTCGATCACGAAGCCGGTCTGCTCTTCGGCGACCTGGCGCGCGATGACGGTAATCGGGATATCAACATCGAACAGTCCGCCGCACTCGTTGCAGTGAACATGGTCGTGTCGATCAATCCGACCGTCGAACCGGCTGGCCTGATCGCCAAATGGGAACTCCTGAATGATCCCGCGTTCGGCGAATAGATGCAGCGTACGGTAGACGGTCCCGTAGGCCATACTCGGATACTTTTTCCGGACGCGCTCGTAGATCTCGCCGGCGGTCATGTGGCGATCAGAGCCCTTGACCTCCTCGAGAATCACGGATCTTTGTGGCGTCATCCGGAAGTCCCGGTCGGCTGTCACTTAGACTCACTCCTACTTGAGAATCATTCTTTACAGCGCGACTAGCGATACTCTACTATAGAGGTCGGAATTCGTCAACGCGGTCGCGCGTTGACAGACACACTGGTACGTGTTGTGCAGTTCCTCCGGGTCAGGATCGCGCGCTGATTGCCCGGAACAGCTGCGTTTCTCGAGTCATCCGACGTTCGTTCTGGAAGGGGCAGACGAGATGGCAAGCAACATCGAAGAACGTGGGTACGCCAATCCCGACGTGCTGGTGAGCACCGATTGGGTGGATCAGAACAAGAACGATACCTCGATGCGGATCATGGAGTCTGACGAGGACGTGTTGCTCTACGAGCTCGGACACGTTCCCAATTCGGTGAAAGTCGACTGGCACGAGGACCTTCAGGATTCGCTGGTACGTGATTTCATCGGCCCCGAGGAATTCGCGAAACTCATGGGCCGGCTCGGCGTGACCCCGGACACCATGATCATCCTGTATGGAGACAAGAATAACTGGTGGGCGGCCTACGCCTACTGGTTCTTCAAATACATGGGCCATGACAACCTGAAGATCATGGATGGTGGTCGCGTCAAATGGGAGAACGAGGGACGCGAACTCACTCGAGAAGTTCCGACCTTCGAACCGACAGACTACCCGGTCCCGACCCCGCGCCACGAACTGCGGGCGTTCCGTGACGACGTGCTGAATCACATCGGCTACAAGGGTCGCCAGAAGGTCGGCGACGGCAAACCCCTAGTCGACGTCCGCTCGCCAGGCGAATACAGCGGTGAGATGACGCACATGCCGGACTATCCCCAGGAAGGTGCTCTGCGCGGTGGCCATATTGCCGGCGCCAGAAACATCCCGTGGGGCAAGGCAGTAAACGAAGACGGCACCTTCAAGGACGCGGATGAGCTGAAACAGCTCTACCAATCCGAGGGCATCACCCCGAACGAAGACATCGTGGTTTACTGCCGGATCGGCGAGCGCTCGAGCCATTCCTGGTTCGTGCTCCACGAGTTGCTCGGATATCCGAAGGTGACAAACTACGACGGCTCCTGGACGGAGTGGGGCAACGTCGTTGGACTTCCGATCGAACGCTAGACTATTTCCTGGCGGGCCGGTAGAAAACGATTCGCCGGCCCGTCACCCTGGAGACTAATAGAGATGATGGACCGACAGGAACAGATCGAGATCCTGCTGGATCACTATGAGAACCCGAGACATCGGCACGCCCTGGATCCACATGATGTGCAAATGCCGGGTGGCAACCCGGGTTGCGGCGACGTCATCACCATATACCTGAACGTGAGCGAAGAAGGCACGACGATCGCCGACGTCTCGTTTGAGGGAGAGGGCTGCACGATCAGCCAGGCAGGGGCGTCGATTCTGCTGGAGTTGATCCACGACGAGGGCTGGACTGTCGAGGATGTAGTCAATCTGGACTACAACGTTATGATGGACATTCTCGGGACCGATATCGTCAAAACCCGGCCGAAATGTGCCACATTGGCTCTCGGCACCCTGAAGGCCGCGATCAAGAAGTATCACCGGGACCGGATGAAGGAAGAAGCCGGGCTTCTCGATGATCTCGAAGAGGTCAACGAGCAGTACGGGATCGTCACCGGAGACGAGGCTGGCAAGCAGTCCTGATCCGGAGCTGGACGGATTATCCGGATTTCCGCTGCCCGCGCAGATGCTCCACGTAATCTGCCATCGCCTGGCTGAGATTCTCCCCGAACCCATTGAGTGTCAGCATGGTGACTTTGCCCTTGCCGACGTTCTCCTGTGCCCGGATATCGCCGTTGACTCGCGGAATCACGCCTTCCTTGCCGCCCATGATGTAGATCTGGTTTGGCCTGGCCGAGAAATCGGAGCGGTAGCCACGCCCCCGGAAGTACTCGATCGCGTCGGCGAGCGTCTCGTTCGCCGGTTTCCGGGATACGGCTTTGCGCTGGAAGGCGGTGCGCTCCATCTCGGCGGTCATTTGCTTGCGTTTTTCGGCTGCGCTCACGGGCTGTTCGTCGTTGGTCATTGTTGTCCACCTCGATCAGCGCTGATACGTACTATTGAGGTATTCGTAACTCCCCGTGACAATTAAAGCAGGGCGATATGGATCTGTACTATGACTGTAGCTGAGACATTCGTCTATGCCCGGACGATGCACGGTACGGGTATTGCCGGAACGTATCCCGGCGCATAGTGTTGACAATGATCACGTACACTGGCGCTGACCAACACGCGGAAGGAGAAAGGAGCTACGATGGGTTTTGCGCTTTCTGACATGAAATTGACGAGTCCGGCATTCGAGCATCACGGCAAGATTCCGGAAAAGCACACCGGTGAAGGGGCGGACCTCTCACCCGAACTGGAATGGTCCGGTGCTCCTGCGGATGCGAAATCATTTGCCGTGATCTGTCATGACCCGGATGCGCCGCTGGTGAAGCCGGGCACGTATGGCTTCAGCCACTGGGTTCTCTACAACATTCCGGCGGATACGACGAAACTGGAAGAGGGGACCAAAGAGGGCACTGCCGGCGGGAACGACTTCGGGAACACCGGCTACGGTGGACCGATGCCACCTGAAGGACACGGCCGCCATCACTACTACTTCTGGGTTCTGGCGCTGGACAAAGGACCCGAGTTCGAGCCCGGTCTTAGCCTCGAGGAGTTTCTGGTGAAGGCGGAACCGAACATCATTGCGATGAACCGCCTGATCGGGACGTATAAACGAGGGTAGTGGACCCCACCCGCGGCCCCTCTCCCAGTGCCTTCGGCAAGCTCAGGACAAGCCTGGGAGAGGGGCGTTTCACATGCTTTCAATCAGGCTTCGTATGCGACGCGGCCGCCGGA
>SLMJ01000027.1 GCA_007133615.1 Thermomicrobiaceae bacterium
GGGCAGACGCGGACGACCTGGATGCCGCGGTGGATCGCGCCATCCGAGGCTTCATGAACAGTTCGGAGCATCGAAGGATTCTGACGGACGAGCGTTATGAGCTCATCGGAGCCGGGCATGAGTTCGGGGATGACGGCCGACACTACTTCACCGTAGTCGTCATGGCACGGTAGTGCAGGCAACTGAGAACTGAGCAGATCGGGAATTCCGGGGTTGCTGCCACAGCGCCCCGGAATTACTGTTAGCTGGTGACGAGCGTTGTATAGACCACCAGGCGGTGGTCGTACATGTTCGCCGACTGATCCCAGATACCGTCACAGGTAATCAGATTGAGGTTGCGGTCCTCGGAGGACCCGAAAATCTCCTCCAGGGGCGCGTCATCCGCCAGGACCATCTCGGTTTTCGTAACCTCAAAGGTAAGCTGTTCATCCTCATCGGTTACCACTGTGATCAGGTTACCCGGCTCCAGTTCGCGAAGCTCGAAAAACACCGCCGGGCCGGTTGGTGAGTCGTAGTGTCCGGCAATTACCGAGTTCCCGACTTCCCCGGGTAGCGTTCCGGGTTCGAACCAGCCAACGTTCTCCCACTCCTGCGGGACATCCATAGCCCCGTCGTCGGTCAGGCCAACGTACTCGATGTAGGCGTCGACTCCGGTTCGCTCGATCTCCAGTGAAACCGGTTGTCCGGTCACGGTGAACTCCTGCTCCTCGAGTTCCGACTCAGTAGCCGCCGGCGCTGGAGTCTCACTGGCCTCTGGCGGGTCCGGTGTT
The DNA here is from genome assembly GCA_007133615.1 of Thermomicrobiaceae bacterium. GTDB lineage: Bacteria > Chloroflexota > Chloroflexia > Thermomicrobiales > Thermomicrobiaceae > SLMJ01. Next base: position 771 of record SLMJ01000027.1, read on the forward strand.
GGCGTGGCCTCAGCCGGGTCAGTATTTGCGGTAGGTGTAGCCGTGACATCCGGGGGCGCTGTCGCTGTCGGAGTCGGTGTCTGCCTCGGTTGATCCGATGGCGAAGATTGCTCGACGCTGGCGCTGCAAGCGGCGAGGATCAGCATCATCGTCATGCTGGCGAGGACTATTCGTGAGTTGCGGAGGAGCTCAGCATTCATGATCGATTGTCTGTTCCCTCGGAACCGCATTCGCGTCACTATATACATAATAGTACATCCTTGCAGACGATCTGGTCGACCGGACGCGCTATTGGACAATCGCGGAGTGCCGGGAAGTCGCGCATCACGTGGACACGCACCTGATGGGCAATTCCGAACTGCCTCGTCCGTAGACTGGTGGCGAGGATTGGGAACCCGAGCACATCTCGCCTGAAGACAGGCGCTTGCGCAAGGCATAGCGTTTGCACAAAGTTTGTGTTCCCCTCTTGTGGCGGCACGTAACTTGTGGCATGTTTGCACAGGTCAGCCTGTACGCAAGATCCCGTGATCACGTGCCGGCTGACATTTGTCGTGCCGGGATTCAGGCAGCCGAACGTCGAGTTGCCGGATCACAGAAGGAGGGGTCTTTCGTGTCACGGAGAATTCTCGTCGTTGCGTTTACCGCAATGATTTCCGCAGCTCTGTTTGCGGCGTGCGGTGTTGTTGATCGTCAGGCGGCTGACGACGCAAACGATGAGCCTGCGACCGAAGTCGACGATACGGACGACGCAGTTACCGACGATGCAGCCGACGACGCAGATGCGGATCTGCAGCAAATCGATGTCAACCTGTCGGACCACCAGATCGACATGGATTCGTCTGCATCCTCGGGTGAAATCGAGTTCAACGTCACCAACGATGGTGATGTCCCCCACGGAATTGCGATCCAGGAGGGGACGGACGGCGAAGGTGATTTCCTGTACTCACTGTCGCTTGATCCAGGTGCGTCCGACACGCTTGAGGTCAGCCTCGAGCATGGGGAATACACCATCTTCTGCCCGATGGCGAATCACCGCGATGAACACGGGATGGAGCTCGAGTTCACTGTCGGAGACGATGAGGCGGTCACCGATGACGATGATGACGCCGTTGTTGGAGATACCCACGAGGTTATTCTGACAGACTTCGAGATCGATATGCCTGCAGAGATCGCGGCCGGTGACATCACCTTCGAAGTGAGCAATGAGGGGGACAGCCGACACGGAATCGCGATCGAGGACGAGGAAGGCGAACTTCTCGGTGCCACGACGCTCGTGCCGGGTGAATCAGGAACCGTTGAGGTGACCCTCGAAGCGGGGACCTACATCATTTACGATCCGATCGGCGAGCACCGTGACGATCACGATATGGAGGTCGAACTGACCGTTATCGATGAGGACGCGGTCACTGATGACGAGGACGACGCGGTTACCGGGGACACGTTCGAGGTTGCGCTAAGCGATCATGAGATCGATATGCCGGAAGAGGTCCCGGCTGGCGACATCACCTTCGAGGTCTCCAATGAGGGCGATGGCCCGCACGGGATCGCCATTGAAGATGAAGACGGCGAGATGCTCGGCGCGACCACCGTCCACGGTGGCGAATCCAGCACGCTGGACGTGACCCTCGAATCGGGCACCTACACCGTCTTCTGCCCGATCGGCGAGCATCGTGAAGATCACGACATGGAAGTCGAACTGACCGTGACCGAGGATGATGACGCGGTTACGGATGATGATGACGACGAGGTCGCGGAGGATACGTTCGAGGTTGTCCTTTCAGACCATGAGATCGATATGCCTGAAGAGGTTTCGGCTGGCGACATCACCTTCGAGGTAGCGAACGAAGGCGACTCCCGCCACGGTCTCGCCTTCCAGGAGATCGATGAAGACGGCGATCCGGGCGACTTCGTAGCCTCGATCACGATCTCCGACGGTGAGAGCGATACGCTGGAAGCCACACTCGAAACAGGCGAGTACATCGTCTTCTGCCCGATCGGCGAGCACCGTGACGAGCACGGCATGGAAGTCGAACTCACGGTCGAATAGCCGGCAAAATCCGGTATATCAGGCTGCGGGCGCTGTCACTCGACAGCGCCCGCCTGTTTCTCTATGGGCTCCAGTGTCCCTCTTCGATCTGCTGTGAAATGCGTTCCTGCTGCACCTGGTTCATCCGTTTGCGGACGTTCGGGTCTCTGGCAAGGGCCTGGATGTAATCGTTGCGATGCTGCAGGTTGATCATCCCGGAGATGACGTCGATGAGGTCGATCAGATCGCGCGTTCTGGCTACCTCGCCTGCGAGCCAGCCGTCCGACTGTTCCTCGAGCCACGGCAGCAACCCCGGTAGCGGATTCGGCCGCTGCAACTTCAGTCGAAACGCCAGCGGGAGCGTGGGTGGATAGACCGTCCATCGGCCGGGTTGTTCGAACACTCTCTCAACCCGGGTACGAAGCGCCTCGTGGGATTGCTCGACCGGGACGCAGGCGGCTCGTCCCCACGATTCGGCGCGCTTGACCGTGTGGAGTGGTGTATCCGGGAAGAAGCGATCGGCCTCGCTCGTTGCGGCCCGGTCCCCGGAAATCAGGCCGATGGGAATCCCGTGCTCTCCAAGCCACCAGGCAATGAGTGCCAGTTCGCCGATCTGCTGCCCATGCGCGGCCACCGCCAGTCCTTGCCGCATGGTGTGCGAGATGAAGCCTGCGGGGTCTCCGGCCATAGGGTGAAAGCCGATTAGAAAGGCCAGATCGTAACCAGGTGAGAGGTCTTCCGGGACGATTTCCACTCGACTATCGAGCTTCTCCCGATCAAGATTGCCGCCGCCACCGTGCCAGTCGATGACCGAAACGGTACGAGCACCGGATTTCAACGCCGTTTCGGCGATGACATTGACCTCGTTGCAGAGAAGCCGGACGCCTTCCTCGTATTCCGGGTGCCCTCGAACGCACTGCTCGTAGCGCTCGATTCCGGAGATTCCTTCCATATCCACTACGATCAATAGTCGTGACATGAATGTTTGCTACCCCTGTCGTTGTGCGGCGACACGTTCGCGAACCTTCGGCGCGACCTCGTTGATGAATGTCCGGAGTTTCTCCGGATTTGGCGGTCCAATCAGCAGGAATGTCGAGAACCCATAGTCGAGTGCCTGATGTGTCAGGACATCGACCCAGTGGTCGACCGGCCCGGTAATCTTTGTGTCCTCGTCTCCATATCCGGATCTTGCCTCTCTGGAGAAACCGCCGATGCAGTTGTAGATTCGCCGGATGTCGGCCGGATCGCGCCCGTTCTGACGGGCTGCCTCGTCGATGATCAGGCTTTTCTCCGCGGCCTGTCCGGGTGGCATGTACTGCATGAGCGGGATCACCCAGCCGTCGGCCGCCTGACCGATCAGGCGGAGCATGCGCGGTCCGGACGCGCCGACCCAGATCTGCATGTCTTGGGCCGGTGGTGGGCCACCCTGGATGCCAGCGATCTGGTGGAACACCCCGTTGATCCGGGCATTCGGCTCGCCGGCCCAGAGCGCCCGGCAGATGGCGATCGTCTCTTCCAGTCCGTCCACGGTATCGCCAGGGCTCATCGGGCTGGCGCCCATCGCGACGGCCTTGTCAGCATAGAACGGAGCGCCCCCACCGAGGCCTAGTTCGAATCGGCCACCGCTGAGCTGGTCCATGCTTGCCGCGGCCTTGGCGACCATCGGCGCCTGTCGCATCTGCATGTTGGTGACATCGGGAAAGACGCGCAGCTGTTCAGTTACGGCCAGCACCATCGCCAGCAGCGAGTAGGTATCAAGATGCGTCTCTAGATAGGGATGGTCCTGGATACCGATCAGATCGTAGCCGAGTTCATCGCAAAAGCGAGCCGTATCGAGTGCACCTTTCGGATCCTTCGCGTCCGGGTTCAGAAAGTAGCCGAACTCTAATTCGTGACCGTAGTCGGGCATGGGGCGGTCTCCGTTTCGGATTTCCTGCCTGGCGAGTTAATTGGCGCAATCCTACATCGTATCCAGCTGAGCATTGATTGGCGAGGTCATCAGTGGCACGTTGGTCAGGGCGACACGGAGGTCGCCGGTCTACCGGAGGCCAACGTCGTTTCCGTCCTGCTTGAGACGTTTCGTGGCGTCACTTGCCGGCACTCGCAGGATCGGTAGAGGGCCAGCTTCGATCCGGAGAATATTCGGCACGATCCTGACTGGGCGAGTTGTTTCCACGCAACAAGCGCGACGAGTTCCCCAGGATTCCGATATCCGGGATAGCCTGGGCAGCCGCGGCGATGGCGGGCGGAAGAAAACCGAACGCCGCGAGCGTGAGCCCGGTGAAGTTGTAGAGCACGGTGAATCCGAGATTTCCCCGGACAATGCCCATGGTGCGCCGAGCTGTCCGAAAGAGGTCCGGCACAAGCAACCAGTCGTCCCGCATTAGCGCGATGTGCGATGCCTCGATCGCGACCGGCGTTCCGGCTACTCCCATGGCGATGCCGACATCTGCCTGAGCGATCGCCGGGGCGTCGTTGACTCCATCACCGATCATCACGACCGTATGGCCACGCTCCTGATACTCCCGTACGACCCGGATCTTGTCGTCCGGAAGGAGATCGGCCTGGAAGTCGATTCCCAGCCGGTTCGCCAGCGCTTTACCGACGGCATCGTGATCGCCGGTCAGTAAGGTGACGCTGGACATCCCGAGCTGCCTGAGCTGGTCGATCGCGTCCGGAACTTCACTTCGGATGGTGTCCTCTGCGGCGAGCGCGCCGGCAATCTGGCCGTCAATCGTCACCAGCAATACCGTCTTGCCGCTCTCCTGAAACTCGCGGATCTCACCGGAAACCATCGCGTCATCGGTCAGGCGACTGTTCCCCACCGAAACCTCGTGCCCGTCGACTCGCACACGAACACCGTAACCAGGGATTGCTTCGAAGCTTTCCGGTTGCTGGAGCTGAACACCGTTCCGCCGGGCATGATCGCGAACCGCCTCGGCCAGCGGGTGTTCGGAATCATGCTCGGCACTGGCGACGATCCGGAGTAGCTCGTGATGATCCATTCCATTGAACGGGATCACATCGGTGATCTCCGGCTTTCCGAACGTCAGTGTTCCCGTCTTATCGACAAGGAGAACGTCCGCCTTTGCCAGTGCTTCGAGATAGCGCCCACCTTTGATCACCAGGCCTCGCTTCGCCGCTGAACCCACCGATGCGATGACTGCGATCGGCGTTGCCAGGGCGAAGGAACAGGAGCA
>SLMJ01000245.1 GCA_007133615.1 Thermomicrobiaceae bacterium
ATCGCGCGTGATGCTCTCCAGGATGCTATCCGTCACACCCGGCGTGATGAGCTTTCCATCTCGGACCATCATCACGCAGGCGCCCGGGCCTTCAGCGATCTTGCCGGCATCGTTGAGCAGAAGCGCAACGTCATAGCCGTTGATGTTCGCTTCCATCGTGGCGAGCTGGCCGTTGCGGTAGTTGGAGATGTTCTTTACGCGAGGTGGCATCACGTTATCGCTGATGCGCGTCCAGGAGCTCACGCAGGCGTTCTGCTTGACCCCGGTCTTCAGGTGGGTCGGTCGGGAACTGGTGTTGATCAGAATCCCGGCGCTCGAGCTATGGCCGCTGAACCCACCTCCAGAACCGCCAGCCCGATACGCCAGCGGGCGAATGTAGATATCCTCCCGATGTTCGTTCGCCCGGATCAGCTCCAGAATCGTTTCGATCAGCGATTCAGTCGAGTACTCCTGCTCCAGGCGGACCAGTTTCATCGACTGCGCGAAGCGCTTCATGTGCTCTGGCAGGCGGAAGACGTATGCTTCCTGCTCGTCTTCATTCCAGTATGCCCGGATGCCCTCGAAAATCGCACCGACTGTGGAAAAGCCGATGTCGGTAACGTGAATCGTTGCGTCTTCCCACGGCATCTGTTTGCCGTTCCACCAGAGATACTTCGGGTTCGCCATATGTCGCCTCCTGGCTCAGGACTAATAGGACCGATCATTCAAAGCGGTTGACGGCACCCCGTTGTGTTGCAATCCGCATGCTTCAGGGATGATAGCGCATACAACCCGACCAATGACACATCCAATCGAAGATCATTCGTCCGGCCGCTCCAGGATCTCGACGTTTCTGGTGAGATCAAGCCCGAGTGAATCGCCAATGATCAGCCGATCACGACCGTCTTGCGGAATCCCTTCTACCCATGGTTGCAGCAGATAGAACTCCCGGGGATGGACGAGCGGGATGCAGGCGCCATGTTCCTGAAGCAGCCCCTCGCACCCCGCCCAGGCCGACGCTCGCTGCCCGGCCGTCACAATTTCGTCCGCAGCGAGCAAAAGTCCATCGTACTCCGGATGCGACCACGAAACCGGATGCCCATCCGGCCGACGGCTCGCGAAGAGCTCGAGGTAGGTTGCGGCCGGATCTGCATACGGGTAACGCCAGTCAAACCACGCGAGCGAAAATCGTCGCTCGCGAAGGCCCTGAGCGTACTCCTCTGGATCGTGAACGCGGATCGGGACCCTGATATCAAGATTCTCTCTGAACTGCGTAGAAACGTCCCGGGCAACGCGATCCAGAAAGCCCATTCCGGATGGAATATCGAGCCCGAATTCCGGCCATTCGGCGGTATCGCCGAGACCAGCGTCGTCCAGTTCTGCGTAGGCGGCATCAACATCGAAATCCGCAGTGATCCCCGCCGCAGCGTCGTCAAGATCAGGGAACATTCCCGTTGGCAGCAAGCGCGAGGCCGGGCTGATACGCCCTTCCACGATCAATTCCAGCCTGCGTCGGTCGATGACTCTGCTGAGCGCCCGCCGGATCTCGGGCTGGTCAAACGGGGGCATCTCAACGTTCGGGAGCAGCATGATTATCCGGTCAGGCTGGGCTTCTCTGATCATGTCACCCATCAACGGATCTTCCCGAACCCGGATCACATCGGTGCCGCTCAATCGAACAAGGTGGATGTCACCTTGCTGGAACCCGGTCAGTGCTACTCCCGGCGACATCGTTGTGAGTTCAACACGCTCCAGCACCGTCGAGTTCGGCAACAGAGGATCTTCAACTGGCTCCACCGTCAGCGAATCTTCATCCTCCTGCACATCGATTGTGTAGTGACCGTTGGTGAGGCAATCGTCCAGCGAATCCGGATTCGATCCCGCGCGTGGTCTGAGCGCCATCGCCGAGACCGCGGCAGGGAATGTCTCGCGTACTCGCTCCAGGCGAACCTCGAGCGTCCAGTCGTTCACGGCGGTAATGCCGACATCACCGGGGGCAACTTCTCCCCGACGATAGGCGAGTGCGTTCTCCACATCTCCAAGCAGGCCGACCACCTCCGGATCCGCCCCATCTTCCGGATCCAGCAGGGACATCCAGTGACGCACGAAGTCCTGCGCCGTCACTGGTGAGCCATCTGACCAGCCATCACTATTTACAGCGATCCTGAAGCGCCAGCCGTCCTGCTCCTCCAGTGGTTCAATATCAGCGGCCCAGTCCGGCTCGATCTCAAACTGTTCGCCCGGCTGGGTGAGCCCCGCGGTTACCAGCGGATTGCGTGGGCACGCTGGTAGTTCGGTCACACCCTGGTGTTCCACATCCAGCAGTGTGCCGGCGATTCGCAGCACCTGTTCAATCGGTTCAGGTGTGGGCGTTGGGTCTGGCTCGGGGGCGGGGGTGAGCCCGGGCTCCGGGGTTGGATCCGGCTCCGGAGTCGGTTCTGGATCCGGAATCGCAGCCGGCGTCTCAACAGGCTGGGTATCCTGCGTATTCGGACCAAACGATATCGGGCCGCAGCCGGGAGTCGACGCGATCAATCCGCCGCCGAGCAGCAGCGTGGCGCTTTTGCGAAGCATGCTCCGCCGGTTCAAACGGGTCTGGCTGATTATCGACCACTGCGGGCCGTTCCGGCGCGTGGAGCCACTCAACTTTCTGTGCTCCGAATCCAGAATTCCCGCCCGAACACGGGTCACGTGCGGGAATCGTTGGTGCCGTCACATACCTGTTTGCTCATTCGGTTGCTGGTAAAAAACGTTCGCAGCCGCGCCATAGAGTCCGGTGTTGGTTTCCAGCGCAGACGGAACGATCGCCACGTGCTGATATGCCGGCAACATGCAGTAGTTCGGGAGACTGGAGCGGAACGGTTCCATAATCAGATCACCTGCCCGGGCCAGACCACCACCGATTACGATGAGCTCCGGGTTGAACACGTTCACCAGCCCGCCGATGCCAACAGCCAGCGCGCGACCACCGCGCGCGAAGATATCGATGGCCGCACGGTCGCCTTCCAGCGCTGCATCTGCCACAACCTCCGCAGTGATCCGCCCTTCTCCGGCAATCTCCCGGATCATTGCGGATCGTTCGGAGTGGGCAGCCAGCTCTCCGTGACGGGCAATTGCCCAGCCGCCAATGTACGCTTCCATGCAGCCGACTGCCCCACAGGTGCATCGTGGACCGTTTCCGTCTACCGAGATGTGTCCCACCTCACCACCGAGGCCGGCAATACCTTCAATCAGTTGCCCTTGATGAATAATACCGGCGCCAAGGCCGGTTCCGAGTGCGAGATAGATGAGATTGTCAACGTTTCGGCCGGCGCCGAACATCGACTCGCCAAGCGCAGCACAGTTCCCATCGTTCCCAAGAACAACCGGGATGTTGAGCCGCTCCTCAAGCAATCGCTTGAGCGGAACGTTCTCCCAGCCCGGCAGGTTCGGAGCAAATCGAACGATTCCAGCCTTTGGCTCCAGCGGCCCAGGGGCTACGACGCCAACGCCAGTTTCCGGACGCTCTCCGTGCTCATCGAACGCGTCTTCGGCCAGCCCGACAATCTGATCGATAATCGCGTAGACCCCGCCCCGGACTGCAGTTCGAGCCGTTCGATAGTGCTGGATCTCACCGTCCCGGGTGACAATCGCACCCCGAACGTTCGTACCGCCTAAATCGACTGCGAACGCCACATCTGACATCTCGTTCCCTTCCCGCCGTGTACCGGTGCCTGAAGTCCGGGGACATCAGAGAATGAACTTGCTTGAATCTTCCTCCAGAACGATATCCCCCATTCGTTCCCGCACGAACGTCTGATCAATGGCGATCGTCTGTCCGGCGAGATCCGGCGCATCGAACGAGAGTGTTTCCAGAACTCGCTCCATCAATGTATGCAGCCTTCGCGCGCCGATGTTTTCCAGGCGGTCGTTGATCTGCACAGCGTTCCGGGCGATTTCCCGAAGGCCGTCTTCAGTGAACTCCAGTGTGACATCTTCAGTCGCGAGCAACTCACGGTACTGACGCGGCAGGGCGTTCTCCGGCTCGGTCAGAATCCGATACAGGTCGTCCTCATCCAGGCTGCTGAGCTCGACACGCACCGGAAATCGCCCCTGAAGTTCAGGTATCAGGTCGGACGGCTGCGCATTGTGGAACGCACCGGCTGCAACAAACAGCATGTGGTCGGTACGAACTGGTCCGTACCGTGTCATCACCGTGCATCCTTCGACAATGGGGAGGAGATCCCGCTGGACTCCTTCACCGGAAACGTCCGGACCGTAGTCGCCGTTCTGACTGATCGTCTTGTCGATCTCATCGATGAAGATGATACCCGTCTGCTCGGCACGCTCGATCGCCGTCTCCATAATCGCATCGAAATCGATCATCCGATGAGCTTCCTGCTGGGTCAGAATCGATCGAGCCTCCCGAATCTTCACCCGTCGAGATCGCCGCCGATGCATGAAACCATCGACCAGCTCGTTGAGCGCGTCCTGCATATCCTCATCGTTGCCCGATCCGAATACACCCATGTGCGGCGCAATCGACTCCATCTCGACTTCGTAATCGAGCTCGATCACGTCCTCGTCGATTTCGTTTTTCTGCAGTTGTCCCAGGACGCGATTTCGCTGTCGGGTGTGCCGACGCTTCGCGTTCGCCTCCCGTTTTCGCTTTTCGTCCGGGTCTTCTTCAGCCGCTTCGGGCACCACTTCGTCCGGCTTTTCTGGCTGGCGGGCACGCTCTCGTTGCTCGACCAGAATCTCGGCCAGACGCTGATTGGCTGACGATTCGGCCTCCTCCTGGACGTTCTGCAGCCGCTGCTGGTGAATCTGACTGATCGCGGTATCGACGAGATCGCGGACCATCGATTCAACGTCGCGACCGACGTAGCCAACCTCAGTGAAGTTCGATGCTTCAACCTTGATAAAAGGTGCATCCAGGAATTTCGAGACCCGGCGGGCGATTTCCGTCTTCCCCACTCCGGTCGGGCCGATCATCATAATGTTCTTCGGCAGGACCTCATCGCGAATCTCATCTGTCAGCTGTTGCCGGCGCCATCGATTCCGGATCGCCACGGCAACAGCACGCTTGGCATCGTCCTGGCCGACAACAAAGCGGTCGAGTTCGTCACAGATTCGACGGGGAGTCCATGCCCTGGGTTCTTCTGCGAGTTGGATATCGTCAGTGCTCGTCTGAGCTATTGTCTTCGGACTGGTCATGTGTAGCAGTTGCGGTTTCTACGATAAGTCGATCGTTCGTGTAGATACACAGGTCCGCGGTAACACGCATCGCCGCTTCAGCGATGTCCCGGGCGTGCATATCCGAATAGCGCACCAGTGCCCGTGCCGCGGCGGTTGCATACGGTGCGCCTGACCCGATTGCAATGATCCCATCATCAGGCGCAATAACGTCGCCCTCACCAGACATCAACAGTAACTGCTCCGGATCTGCGACGATCAACTGAGCTTCAAGCCTGCGGAGATAGCGATCCGTGCGCCATTCCCGGGCCATCTCCACCGCTGCTTTCCGGAGATCACCGTCCTGGGATCGCAGCTGACCTTCGAACTTCTCGAACAGCGTCAGCGCATCGGCCACAGCGCCGGCAAATCCAGCAATCACCTTGCCATCGGCCAGCGTCCGGATCTTCCGGGCACTATGTTTGACGACAACATCGCCAAAGGTCACCTGCCCGTCGCCAGCCATCGCTACAGCACCATCTCGCAAAACACCGATGATTGTTGTTGCGTGCATTGCGTGGCCGGAACCGGATGGCGAACCGTTCCACGGTGAGTGCTGATATCCGGCATGAATCATTGTACACCTGCGCGATCTGAATCGGGCTATTGTGGTCAGGCCCCGGTCAGAACCACGCCTCTGCTGGCGCATCCGACCGGGGCGTCATCGCATACGGTTCGAATCAGGATGCCTTTGCGGTCTCTGCTGACTCCTTGTAGCTGCAGGATCGGCATTTGACACCGCCTCGACGACCAGCCTCGACCAGCACATCTCCGCATTCCGGACAGCTACGGCC
>SLMJ01000072.1 GCA_007133615.1 Thermomicrobiaceae bacterium
ACACCCATGGAATGCTGGGCGTAGAGGATCCGGCGCTGTACCGGTTTCAGGCCGTCGCGGACATCCGGGAGCGCGCGTTGAACAATCACGCTCATCGCGTAATCGAGATACGAACGCCGCATCTCCGTGTCAATATTGATTGCCTGAACGTTCCCGATACTCACTGAAAGTGGTTCCCTGCACGAAGGGCGTCGATGCCAGTTGCGCCAACGCGAATTGTACCAATTTTCCGCATATCTGCGCCGGAACGTGGCAACATTTGATCCGGGACGGTGGAATGTGGAACGAAACGAGCAATCGGGCGCGGTGACACAGACGAACGCAATCGCATTTCAACGATCAGGAACATTAATTCTCGACACTTCCCGGGATGCCAACGGACGCGTTGAAGATCAGCTTCGACAGTTCGCGGAACTCTCCAGCGCGGCAGGTTCCCTGCACACGTACCAGGTAACCGACCTGTCACTCTGGTCCGCCGCATCGTCCGGCATGACCGCGAGCGATGTGACCGGCGCCTTGACTCGTCACGCGAGTAACCGGATCCCGTCAGTGCTTGTCCGACGTATCGATGAGTATTTCGGACGATTCGGCGCCATCACGCTGACGGGAACGCCGGAGTCGCTCCGTTTGGAGTCAGGCGATCCCGTGCTTCTGCAATACGTTGGTGAGCTTCTCGATTGCCGACCAGCGCAGGGCGTGATTCACCTTCCATCAGGCAGTCAGGGACAGATCCTGGCGAAGTTGGGTAGAGCCGGCTACCCGGTGGTCGATCAGGTATTCGAAGGTACAGACGAGTCCGGCGGGTTTCAGCTATGTTCGGATTTCGCGCTGCGTGATTATCAGGAACAGGCTGTTCAGCGGTTCGTGCAGGGTCGCGACCGAGGAGGAGTTGTGCTGCTGCCGTGCGGAGCGGGGAAAACCGTCGTCGGTGTGGCAGCCGCCGCAGCGCTGGATACACGAACCCTTGTCGTAACGCCGAATCGGACGGTCGGCGAACAGTGGGCCGATCACTTCCAGCGGCTTACAACGCTCTCTGCCGGCGATGTGGCCCTGTTCGACGGCATCGATTCGTCGAAGCCGGTCAACATCGTTACGTATCAGGCCCTGACCGGATCGACCGGAGACGTCACCGCGACGCTGCATGAAGCCAGTTCCGTCCCCTGGGGATTGATCATCTACGACGAAGTGCATAGCCTGCCCGCTGACGTCTTTCGCCAGAGCGCGGTTCTCCGCACTCGACGCCGGCTCGGATTGACCGCAACGCTTGTCCGTGAAGACGGCCGGGAGAACGAAGTCTTTTCGCTGGTCGGCCCGCCCGTCTGGCGGTCGCGCTGGCGAGATCTTGAGCGCCAAGGATGGATAAGCCCGGTCGAATGTTTCGAAATCCGCGTCCGAAGTAACCGGGACGTTCAGACTGGCGAGCGTGGGTTGATGGCCAAAATTCGGACCGTTGAGCGCATCCTCGCGCGGCATCCGGATGATCGGACCCTCATCGCTGCACATCGAATCAACCACGTCCGGGCGCTTGCAACTCGCCTCAAGGTCCCGGCAATCACGGGAGAAACCTCGACACGAGAACGGTCTGCCCTCTATCAGGCATTCCGGGACGGGGAGATTCGCACGCTGGTGGTGTCCCGTGTGGCGAACGTGGGGGTCGATCTTCCAGACGCCAACGTTCTGATCCAGGTGAGTGGCACGTTCGGTTCGCGTCTCGAAGAGGCCCAGCGGGTTGGCCGATTGCTGAGGCCGAAGGAGCAGCAGAAGCCGGCGCGGTTCTACTCGCTGGTGCTCCCTGACTCGAGGGAGCGGGAATTCGCTGAACGCCGTCAACGATTTTTGATCGAGCAAGGCTATCGCTACGAAGTGGTCAACACGACGGCGTGAGCCCTGCGGATCGTCACCAGGTGTGCTCCTCGAACGAGTCGTCCCCGCTTCCCAGTCCTTCGCTGCGACCATAGGTTGTCGTCGGTGGCCAGACCCGCTGGAGAACTGCCCATTGTCCCGGGTCATGCGAGATCATGGACTCGAGGCGGTCCGCGAGGAGTTGCAGATTGGCTGACATGTCCGCGTCACGATCGCCAGTATCACGATGCTCCAGTGGTGGCTCGATGACCACGCGTGATCGCTGGTACGAGGTTCTCAGCGTATATGCCGGTAACAATGCCGCCCCGGTTTTCATTGCCAGCGCCACGGGACCGATGGGCAGGGTTGTCTGCCGATTGAAGAAACGGACGGGCTGCCCGCGATGCGTTACATCGCGGTCTCCGGCGAGTAACAAGAGTCTGTTATCTCTGAGGAGGGTGAGGATTTTTCTGAGGGAAGTATGCCCGGGCGGAATTACCTCGATACCCATCGCGGAGCGCAGCCTGGCCATGTACTGGTAGAGCTCGGGCGGATGCACCAGTTCGGCCACCAGCGCGGCGCGCAGTCCAAGCGTGGACGGCAGCTTCGCCATAACGCTGAAGTTACCGAGGTGCGCTGATACGATGATCGCTCCGCGGCCTTGCTCCAGGGCCGAGTGGACGTGTTCGAGACCGTCGATGGTCACAAAATCGTGCACCCGCTCGCGGTCGACCGAGCGAAGCCGGATCAGGTCGTAATAGTTGGTCACAACGGTGATACAGACTCGAGCTGCTGCGCGCTGACGCTGCCTCCAGCCCATTTTCGGATCGACAGTTGCCAGATTCGCCAGGACGTTACGGCGTGCTCTGATGTTGAGCGCGAAAAAGAGGATCCCCAGGGTCTGACAGATCAGGTACCCGATACGGGCGGGTACGAAGGGGGTCAGTATCGCGACGATTCGGAGCGACCGCAACAACCACACGCCTAGTGACCATCAACCTTCCACGCCGGCAGGCGAATTCGTGGTTCGCTGATCTCTATCGGATGGTCCCACAAATTTCGCGATGGGAGCCATTGATCGGCGAAATCGCGAATGAGGTCTTCGAGTGATTCAGCAGGTGCGCTCCTCGGTGAACCGGTCAGCAGCAGAGATTTCTCATCCGGCATGAGCACGAGCCCGCAAGTCACTGCGTCGGCAGGGAATGATCCCGAAATCAGGGTTGGATGCCCGAACAGTGCAAGGCGCTCCGCATCGCTCGTGGGGTGCAGTTGTTGTTCGATGACGATGAGCTCTGGACGTTGCGTGGTGCCCTGAAGTTCGGCTATGGCAGCCGGTAGCAGTTCCGGGAATCCCGTCGAGGCGGTGAGAACTGACTTGCCCGAAGTCTGCTGCTCGAGAATTGACTTGAGGTCCGGCGAGATCGACACGCGTTTCGCGAGCTCGGGAGTAGACATATTGTCGAATGCCCTGAGCAAATGCGCACGCCTGCGTGCAAAGCGGCGGAGGTCGCGAACTGCGCGTCGCACGGTCCTGCTGGTGGACGGTTCGTGAAGCACATAGGAGAGATTGAGTGCAAGCGCCTGTTCATCCAGATCATGCGCCAGCATTGCCAACCCTTTGCTCGATAGCTGAAGAAAAACCGGCGGCTGGTCTTGCCAGCCGCCGGACATTGTACAGAAGCGTTTGGACGTCGCGGGCCTAGTCGTCGGCGGAGACTTCGGCCTTCTTGCGCTGGGCGGACGTTTCGCGGATGAAGCTCTCAACCATGTCGTGTGCTTCATCGTCGTGGTACTGGACCGGTGGCGACTTCATGAAGTACGCGGACGGGCCGAGCAACGCGCCGCTGATGTTGTTGTCCATTGCGAGTTTGCAGCAGCGGATTGCGTCAATTGTCACACCCGCCGAGTTCGGAGAGTCCCAGACCTCGAGCTTCATTTCTACGTTCAGTGGCACATCACCGAAGGTCGTGCCTTCCAGGCGAATGTGGGCCCACTTCCGGTCTTCCAGCCACGGGACATAATCGCTGGGGCCGACGTGAACGTTCTTCTGCTCGATGTTGTAATCAATCTGACTGGTGACAGCGCTGGTCTTGGAGATCTTCTTGGATTCCAGCCGTTCGCGCTCCAGCATGTTGAGGAAGTCGGTGTTGCCGCCGAAGTTGAGCTGGTAGGTGCGGTCAATCCGGACGCCGCGATCGGCGAACAACCGGGTCAGTGCGCGATGGGCAATAGTAGCACCGACCTGGCTCTTTATGTCGTCGCCGACGATCGGCAGGTTCTTTTCCCGGAATCGCTGCTGCCAGTAGTCCTCACGAGCGATGAACACTGGGATGCAATTGACGAAGCCGCAGCCCGCTTCCAGGACCTGCTCGACATACCACTTGGTCGCCATTTCGCTGCCAACTGGGAGGAAGCTGATTACGACGTCAGTCTTCGTCTCCCGAAGGATCTCGGTGATGTTCGCGGTCGGGCCAGGCGCCTTGGTGATGATCTCCGAGAGATACTTGCCGATGCCGTCATGGGTCATGCCACGATGAACTTCGACTCCAAGGTTCGGGACCTCGGAGAACTTGTAGGTGTTGTTCGGTTCGGCGAAGATCGCCTCAGAGAGATCCTTGCCCACCTTGTTCTGATCAACATCGAACGCGGCGGAGAATTCAATATCGCGAATGTGATAGCCGCCGAGATCGACATGCATCAGACCGGGGACGAACTCGTCCGCATTTGCGTCCTTGTAATACTCGACGCCCTGGACGAGTGAAGAAGCGCAGTTGCCCACGCCAATAATTGCTACACGAACTTTCTCGTTACTCACCTGCAGCGACCTCCTTGTGGTTGTGCTATTTCAGGAGAAAGGCACGATTGAACGTTCATCGGATTGACTCCGAAGCGGGGTTCCCTGCCAAATCACCCGACGATTATACGTAATTCGACGTGTTGAGGTCAATTTGCGTTGCGGCTGCAGTATTCAGCTCGTGAATCAGGCTCTAGCCTTGTAATCGAACAACGAGCGGTCGATGCGCTCGTCTCAGTGAGAAAGCCGGGTTCCTGGCCGTATACACATTCAGGACGAAGACCCAGAGAACAAGAGCAAACTGGCGAGGTCGTCGCCAGTTTGTTCCAGCGTGGCTAACTGGACAGCGATGCAAGTACACGCTGCAGTCGGGACTTGACGTCTGTGGCGATATCGTTGATTTCACTGTTTCCAGTCAGGCTGAGGGCTGCCTCGGGGTCCATGAAGGACACATGGGTATCCCCGTTTATCTGATAGACGATTACATTGCACGGAAGCAGTGCGCCGATTTCGGGTTCCGCGTCAAGTGCCATGTTTGCCAGCTGCGGCGCACACGCCCCGAGAATGACATATGGTTCCCGATCGACATCAATCTTCTCTTTGAGGATTGCCTGGACATCGATCGTAGTCAGCACCCCGAACCCCTCGTCCTTGAGCGCAGCTGTAACGCGCTCGATCGCCTCATTCTGGTCCCAGGGAACGGATGTGCCAAACGCGTAACGTGATTGCATCTGCATTTGTGGCTTCCAATCTTGACTTGTGACGGTGAAGGCTGATTAGCTGCATCCTGTTAATTAGATGCATCGATCCGCTCAAAGGTTACAAGTACTTGCGTTCGAGCATACGAGCAACAGCTTGGAGCTTTTAGACGCACGGAATCCCAGAATCAGGGTGATTTGCGGCCCGGTCGAGCGATGGCGAGTCGTGTTCTCCTTACAATGCCAGACAAACATTGAACGGTGGCCTTCATCGACATGGTTTCCCACCCTGCAAGCCATCAACCCCACCCCGAATGGCGCAATCAGAATGGGAACATGTAATGTGACGGTCGCCGAGGCTGACAGACTCGGTCAGCTCGTTGCAAGGAACAAGCACATATCCATCCAGTGCAGTTAGCAGAACTCGCCTCTGGGTGGATTTTGCTGATTCGCTCTTTGCTGCAATGGACGGGGACGTACGTATTTAGCGAGCGTTTGCGGAGACGGACCAAGATGCGTTGTGTGAGTATGCGGTTCAAGTCGAAACCGCAGAAATTCATGATTGCCCTTTTTGATTCGGAACGCGTAACAATATCCCCCGACAATGAGCAACTCAACGTGAGAAATGGAT